>JBJOQE010000028.1:0-4052 GCA_046050105.1 Candidatus Parcubacteria bacterium | reverse complement strand
ATTGATACGTCTCGCCTTGCAGGTGCCTCGAAGGACCTCCAAGACGTGTGGATTGGTGTCGTCGTGAACTACCACATTGACGTCGATAAGGTATCCGAAATCTACTCGCAGTACCGTTCAGTTGAAAACTTTGAGTCAAACGTGATTGAGCCAATTATCCGCGAAGTAGTGAAGTCCACTGCCGCGCAATACACCGCAGAAGAACTCGTGACGAAACGTGCAGAATTTGGTGACAAAGTGAACATAACCCTTGCAGAACGCTTCATGACAAAGGGAACTATTCTTGAACGTTTTAGCGTGACCAACTTTGAGTTTTCAACTGCCTTCACCCAAGCGATTGAAGGGAAGGTGACTGCGGTCCAGAATGCAGAAGCTGCAAAAAACAAACTGGAGCAAATTAAGTTTGAAGCTCAGCAAACAATAGAAACTGCGAAGGCAACAGCAGAAGCGCAGCGCATTCAGGCAGCTTCTCTTGCCGCGCAAGGTGGTCAAGACTATGTGAATCTTAAGGCAATTGAAAAGTGGGACGGGCACCTCCCACAACAGATGATTCCTGGCTCGACCGTACCGTTTATAAACCTCAATCAGTAACCTATGAAAAACCTCACCCAAACTCAGAGTTTTGTTCTCGGCCTTCTTGGTGGCGCCCTAGTTGTATACGGGTACACGAGCATGCTGTAGGAAGAGCTGCTCTACAAACTGTATATAAAAAAACCCGCTCATCCGAGCGGGTTTGGTGTTTGCTTCTTTTTGTGCAGGCACATGGCATACACTTCATGGCCGAGTTGTGTAAGCAAGAAAACGGTATTCTTTCCTTCAACCTGCCGGTCCACAGCTCCAGCCTGGATAAGTTCACCGTAGCGTTTTTTGACAGTGCGCACACTCACCGCGAGTGTGGTAGCGGCTTTCTCGGCACTGAGATCTTCTTTACGAAGTATCCGTAAGTACTTGCGATACCGTACGCTTCGTATTAAGGCGAGCGTATCGTCTTCTAACCGCTTACCCACCACCGTGTAGAACATATTTTGCACACACGTGAGCTGGCCGAGTCGATAGACCTCAGTGATTTCTAAAGACGCAGCATCAGCAGGGTGAGGTTTGAGAAGTGCCTTGCGAACTGCGGGGCTCAGTGTTCTTAATCTTCGGTTTATAAGCTCAGACAACTGCGGTGCGAGCTTCATCGCTTCTGTCTTCGTCGGTGCCGCGAGGGCATCGAGAAGCCTCAGTATCACCACATCGAGGAATGCGGGTGCATCTGGAGGAATTTCTGTGAGAGACTTTAGTGTTTGCGGTGACGACATGCATCACTCCTTTCTATTTCAATCTAAAAGTGACAATACATTATTTATGTGGTCCTGTACAACACAAGAACTACTTATGCTATGTTCTTGCAATTTTGTCAATAATAGCGTAAGGTGATGGTCTACTAAGTAATTAAGGCATTATGGCCGACTGGAAACGCGCAGGAGGGTTTGGAGGAAAGAAGGGAGGAGGGGGAGATTTTAAGCGCGGAGGCTTCGGAAAGCCTCGTTTTGGCGGTGGCTTCAAGAAAGACTTTGGTGGCCAGGGTGGCCGCGGAGGTGAAGACCGCGAAATGTTCGATGCAGTGTGCAGTTCCTGCGGGAACGACTGCCAGGTGCCATTTAAGCCAAACGGCTCGGCACCAGTGCTCTGCCGCGACTGCTTCCAAAAGCAGAAGGACAGCGAGGGGGGTGCGCCTCGCCGCGACTCTCGTGGTGACGACCGTGGCTTCCGTGGTGGCGATGACCGTCGTAGCGAGAAGCCTCGCTTCGACACCCGTACATCCTTTAAGGATGGTCGCCCGGAGTTCACCCCACGTGGAGGTAACGCAACACCAGACCCTCGTATCGACTCACTCGTGAGCGAAATGCAAGGTATGAATGCGAAGCTAGAAAAGCTGGTACTCCTTATGGGTACCATGGTACGAGACGGAGCTATGGCAACTAAAACTGACACTGCTCCGACTTCAGAAGTTTTAGAAGTGAAAGCAAAGAAAGCACCGAAGGCTGCTGCAAAGAAGAAAAAGAAATAGTCTTCTCTAACCACAGAAAAAAGCGCCCCGTATCCGCGGGGCGCTTTTGCGTTGTTGGCTTGTACCTACACGTCCTTAGGCCATGCTATCTGTAAACTGCACGCCACTCTCACTTCGTAGTCGTTGATGAATGAGCAATGTATACGCCTCACATTCCGAAGCATCTCCTCAACTTCAGCTTCGTGCTCAAAAGCTGTTGTACCGTGTGAGAATCTTTCCTCGACAGCAGCACGGAAAGCATCGAGCGACTCGCCGAGGGTGCGCATTCCCTCACGTGACGAAAGCAAAACCGGACCGAATGCGAGCCGTGTACCGAAGTAGGAACAAAGTGTAGCACTGAGCAGAGCACCACAAAGTGCCACTGCACGCCATCTCTTGTTCATGATGAACTCCTCTATTTACCTACCGTGAGCGTACCACTTCCGCACATACTGTCAAAGGGTACGCGTATCGAGAGCAAGGTATACTTATTGTATGTCTGAAGGATTTAAACAGCGCATCGATACTGCCATTACACACGCAGGTGAAGACTCACTCACCGACGAGGCAAAGCTTGGCGACCGTGAGGCGGTGCAAAGTATTGCTGGCCCCGACGCGTGGGCAACGATGGAAACGGTGCAGGAGGAAAAACGCGCATTAATGCACGAGATGATGGAATGGCGAAAGAAGTTTTGGGATAGCGAGGGTGCGCATAAAGATGAGCGCACAGCCTCACTTTCACGCATCGCAGCGTTTGAGCAGGGTGAAGGCGGCCGCACGCTTCGCGTGCGGCCGGACGGAATGTATGAAGCCCTGCAAAAAGGGGGTGAGGTTACCATCCTCACCAAAGGGGAAGTATATGCAGCTCATGAATGGGGGACCTGGTGGAAGTTTGACGACACCGTCTCGCGCGAACAGCAACTCGGCATTATGAGCCACCAAGTCCGCAACCTCATTGCTGAGAAATACGACGCGCAACTCCTCGCGTTTGGAAAAGCCGACCGCCTTTCAGACGACCGCAAGCGCGACACCTATGCGCGCATCGAAGCAACACAAGGAAGTATGGAAACGATGCCAAACGGCATTTTGGCAGAAAAGATGCTGTTGTCATTTCTCACCAAAGCCATGCACGACCGCGGCCTCACATTCACTGTGGAACGGGCTGATGTGCACGCAGACGTAGAGTACAAAATCGACTTTAAAATCATTGTGCAAGATACGAAACGCGGCGTTCGAGTGGGGGAACCTGAGCATCGCATCGGTATTCAATTCACTCTAAACCCAGACGCGGTCGGGAAGAAGACCGAGCAGCTCACTCGCGCACAAAAGCGACTTAATGAGACCGATGTGGATGAACTCATACTCGTCACCATGCCAATTGACGACGTGCGCAAGAATTTCGACCGGTGGCGCTATGACGATCAGGGAAATAAAAAGAGCGAAAAGCGACTTGACCCTCGTGGCCCCGACATGTATTGGTCCAAAGAAACACAAGAGCGAATTCTCGATGGCATAGTGCGGAGAGTTGCGTAGTACGGACTATTCACGCAACACACAAACGGCCAGTGCAAAGCACTGGCCGTTTGTGTGCTGCAAGTCTAGACACTTGGCCTAGCATCTTTACTATGCCACAGCACCAACGCCGCAAGTGTGCGGTGAGGAGACCATGTTTCGGTGAGCTTTTCGATTTTCTTCTTGTGAGACTTCTTCCCGATGTCGAGTTTGTACTGCTGCTTAATCGCCATCATAAGGCCCCAGTCGCCCATGGAGAATACATCGGGGCGGGCAAGGGTGAACATAATGAACATCTCTGCGGTCCAACGGCCGATGCCATGGAGCTTGGTGAGCTCTGCTATCACTTCTTCGTTCGTCATCGCGGAAAATTTTTGAGTAGGGAGTGTCTCCCAAATGGCTGCGCTCTTGATGATGTAGCCCGCTTTCTGACGTGAGAGACCAAACTCCCGAAGCTCATCAGGTGTTCTGCCTTTTAAGTTTGAGGGCGTGATAGCTCCTACACCTT
>JBJOQE010000027.1:0-11209 GCA_046050105.1 Candidatus Parcubacteria bacterium | reverse complement strand
CAACCGCTACAGCAACACCATCAAGTTTTACTGCAGTTGCGTTCGTGGTATTCCACGTGAGCGTTGCAGAGCTACCCTTCTCGATAGTCATGGGTGCTGCGTTCAGCGTACACAATGGCTTAGCTGGAGGTGGGGGTGGAGGTGGGGGTGTAGTAGTGTGTGAGTTGTCCGTGCCACCACTGGTCAAGCCACAACAATCACCGCCGAAACTTCCATCTGACCATGCAAATGCTGCAGCTGGTGAGAGTGAGAGTGTCTTTTCAGTAATCATTGGCATGTACATAAACATACCGATGATGAAGGTCATCACAGCAAGGAAGCCGATGATAGCCGAGAACTTTGTAATACGTTGCATATAATTGTGTTGAAAGTTGTTTTGTATAAATCCTACCGGATCACTCCGGATATCGAGTACGAATTGTTTCGTCGCCGATATCTAAAGTGATGAAAGTATGGTACTGACGGAGGGAAATATTTCCTCTCCGTCAGACCAAAGTGACTGCCTATCGTGAGCGTCCTGTACAGAATTTGTACACAAGGTCGTAGAACTTCTTTTTGACGCGACAGGCGGCACACCTGTCCTTACATTCGGCGGTCATTTCACCACCGCGTGCTCGTGCTTCTTTCTTGCACGCGGCAAAGACTTTGTCGCAGCGTGCATCTTCGCGCACTTCCTCGACCTCGTAGACTGGACACTCGCTTTTTACCAGTGCCCTTTTAGGCCCGGCCTTTGCAGCCCCAAGCTTTTTCTCGATGCGATCTTGCACGCACCGATTGTGTGTCTCGCTGTAGACACTTCCTCCCTTGCAGCTCATACCAGCAGCTGCGGGAGTGACCGCCAGCATCATGGCACTAACCATGACGAACACTGCGGCGATAGTTCCATGAACGATTTTCATGAATGTGTATCCTTTTCTGTTGTGTGATGAACGTGGCTGCGTCTGTGTATTTCACAGCCAGCTTTCTACTTTGGCGCAGCGCGAAAGCGCTTTCCTCGACAGAAAGTTGGAAACGAAACGGTTTTGATGAGCGTGTGGCTAAAAACGAGTGTTTTTGGCCGATGCGGTATCTTACCCCCGCATCTCGGTAAGAGCAACGATGATAGTAATAGTATATACCATAATATACTTTTTGTCAACCCCGTGTGAGAATCTTCATGCTCTATCTGGTAAAAGTATGACTTGGGGGGCATTCTCTCACGGGGTCAAGTATTCAGCTTGCGAACGAGTGGGGCGCTCTAAAATGGCTTATATAAGCCATTTTAGAGCGCCCTAGTCAGCGGCGGGTGTCTTCCCTATAGGGTAGCTTTTTATCAGGTACCCCTCAACCACAAAGCGGTCGTCCTTGGAGCCGAAAGAGTTGCAGGTAACCAGGATGATCTTCGCCTTTCCCCATTCAATGTCAGCAGAGGCTGCCGAAGCTTTCACCTCGTACACTTTCTGCACACGGTAGAGATATTCGGTATCTGCCGACTGAACACGGATAGTATCTCCCCAGACAAGCTTCTGGATGCCATTTAATGCCTGGAAATTTTTATTACGAACGGTGGGAAGGTAGCTCGAATGTCCCAGGAGGAACATGGTGCCTGTTTTGGTAAATGACGCTGAGTCCGGGTGGCGCACAATACCCTGAAGCAGAGCTTCATCAAGTGCTGCCACCGCGTCAGTCTTAGGGTTTAAAATAGCCACTTTGCGGTCGAGCGCATCGATGATAAGCATTTTAGGCAACGCATCAATATTGTCAGAGGATGTGGTGGCTACAGTGGGAACTTTCGGTGCGGCTGCGGGCGTACGAGGCGTTGTGGTACTAGCGACCACCACCGCAGGCGTACTGGTGGCAACCGTATACTCAGGGTAAAAATCGAGCGCATAGAGGATCCCATAGGTCACCATAAGCACCAGCATGAAAGCGCCAAAAAAGGCGTATTTACGCTCCCAAATCTGATTCATCCAGTCGTATTTGAAGCGAACAACAATGTGTTCGTGATGAGGTACGTCACGTTTTGACATAGAGAATATGTGCTCAGTATATTACACTAAAATATACGTTTTGTCAATGCCATGACTTTGACACTTTTTTAAAAACTTGACCCCGTTAGAAAACCACACTCCCCTATGTTCGTGTCGAAGTGCCCACTCAAGCGTATTTTCTCACGGGGTTGACAAGAAGATATCAGTATGGTAACCTATGAGCACCTTTCACTCACCTGTGTCCACACAGCGAGAGTCATACGTACGGAAGGTGGGCGTTGTTCATCAACACGCAGTTTATGAAACGGGCCGCGCATATGCGCGGGCCGATAATTTGTTATACATCACACACACTTATGAACACTGTTAACCAGGAATCAAAGACATCAGCCATCAAAACGCTCGCAATTTTGGGTTTTATCGCTGCGATTGTGGCCGGCTTATGGCTTACCGTACAAGTAGTACGCCATATTCCAAGTGCATTCTCTTCCCTTGCATCAATCGCGAACTCACTCTACGGAACCGATAAGGGCTTAGGAGTAACGACGGAAAAAGATGTCGTGAACTCAGGCGAATCAGTGCGCATGAGCTACACACCTGCACGTGCAGAGGGTGACTATACACTCACCTATCGCTGTGTGGAGGGCATCGCGGCAGAAACACGCAATGAGTCGGGCGATATTGTGCGCTTTGATTGTAATGATGACATTACCATAAGTTCTGGGCGCCTCGTTGGTGAGCAGGTACTGGATGTGATGTTTACCTCAGAAAAGCGTCGCTTCTCTGATGTTCCCTACACCCTCGCCTTCTTCAAAGATGGTGCGGACGAAGCAACCCTGGAGACGAGCGGTGTCGTGACGGTGGTGAACGCCACCATTCCTGAAGGAGCCACCAAGCCTTCAACGGTGGTAGCTGAAGAGCCTACACCATCCGCAAAGCCTGTACCATCTCCTACACCTAAGCCAGTAGCAGTGGCCCCAAAACCAGCTGCACCTACGCCTACCTACATCAAGAAAGTGCCGGTGACCACAACTGCATACCCCGTATCGAATCCTAACGGATTCACCGATCTTGAGGTAAGCATCATTTCTGCAAACACCATTGAGGTAGGTGAGGATGCAGTGGTGCAGATTGCAGTCAAAAACATCGGCACCAAGACTTCGAAGGGTTGGAGCTTTGACGTAGCATACCCGGGATTGGGTGATGACTCATACACATCAAAGTCACAGGCCCCTCTCCTTCCCGGAGAACGCGCTATCACCACCATCCGCTTCACCACAACCGACAACGATGGAGTGGAAACCATCACCGCAAAAGTAAACACCTCTGGAGACACAAAGATCAAGAACAACAACGTGTCAAAGCAGGTGACCATCCGCGACTAATCTATTGCTCACACACAAAACCCCCGCAACTTCGTTGCGGGGGTTTTGTAAAAACACGAAACTACACTGCGTACCTACTCGGTGATAAACATCAGGAAACCTACGGAGCGAGTTCATAAACAGACCACCAAGCGAGGACATTTCATTTCAACAGACGAAGCGAGGATATGTGTGAGAGAAGACTTGTACGGATCCAGTCTAGTGAGTCCACTGCCTCCTGGGAGCATCTGCAGTCGTTCGGCCGGTCTCTCGCCTCGCGTGGAGCGAGATGGCGGGAGCGAACGGCGAAGCCGAAATGAGTGAGCGCTGGCGAACGAATGGTCGCAGGAGGCAGTGGACGAGCGCCTGTTACACGTCCAAGTTCGCCATCTTCGCGTTCGATTGAATGAATGACTTGCGACTCGCCACGTCGGTGCCCATGAGGATGTCGAACACACGGTCGGCGTCTTGTGCATCTTCAATCGTCACACGCTTCAAGATGCGGTTTGCGGGGTTCATGGTCGTCTCCCAGAGTTCTTCGGCATTCATTTCTCCCAGACCTTTGTATCGCTGAATACGGATCTTTGAAGACTTCCCTGCCTTAGCTTCTTCCTCACCTTCCACCTCTTCAACCTCCACCGCTTCAGCACCCTCTTCTTCCACGATCTCTTCTGCAGGCGCATCTTTGCCGAGGAGGGCAAACTTTTGGTCGTCAGAGTAGGCGTAGTCTACCTGTTTGCCGCGTTGGATTTTATAGAGTGGTGGTTGTGCAATGTATACAAAGCCGCCGTCCACCACGCTCCGGAAATAACGGAAGAAGAGAGTGAGGAGGAGTGTGCGAATGTGCGCACCATCCACATCGGCATCGGTGGCAATGATGACCTTGTGGTAGCGAAGTTTCGAGAGGTCGAACACGTCGCCAATAGCGGTACCCATGGCAATCACGAGATTTTTAATCTGTTCCGACTCCAGCATTTTGTCGAGACGTGCACGCTCCACGTTCAAGATCTTTCCACGAAGTGGCAAGATTGCTTGGGTGCGGCGGTCACGGCCCATTTTTGCAGAGCCGCCTGCAGAGTCTCCCTCTACAATGAAAAGTTCAGACTCTTCTGCACTCTTAGTTTGGCAGTCGGCCAACTTTCCGGGAAGTGCCATGCCCTCGAGCGCTCCTTTACGAAGCACAGAGTCTTTCGCTGCCTTCGCGGCCTTACGTGCCTTCACGGCAATCACTACCTTGTTGATGATGGCGCGCGCATCGTCAGGATTCTCCTCAAGGTACTCAGCAAATGCTTCGCCAAACACACTCTCTACCGCGCCACGCGCCTCCACTGAGCCGAGCTTCGATTTAGTCTGCCCCTCGAACTGAATCTCGGGCATCTTCACAGAGACGACAGCAGTGATGCCTTCAAGTACGTCGTCACCGGTAAACGACTCGTCCTTTTCTTTGGCGAGGTTATTTTTGCGAGCGTAGTTGTTGAGCGTACGGGTAAGCGCCGTTTTAAAACCTGTGATATGCGTACCGTGCTCTGGGTTATGAATGTTGTTTGCAAACGCAGAAATGCGCGCGGAAATATCATCAACATACTGAAGTGCAACCTCAACCGAAAGCACGTTCGCTTCAACGTCATTCTTTTCAATATAGAAGATGTTGCGGTGCACCGGCTTTTGATGCTGGTTATAGAATGAAACGAGTGACTTAAGACCTCCCTGGAAGTAGAAGGTCATCGATGGTGCCTCAATACGCTCATCAGCAAGATAGCTCACACCCCGAAGGTCGAGCTTGCCTGTGTATTCACGCGCGTCAATAACGGTGAGATGCATACCCTTCACGAGATACGCCTGCTGACGCAAGTGGGACACAATACGATTCCAATCGTATTTAATTTCCTGGAAGATGGTGGGGTCTGCTTCAAAAGTAATGATGGTGCCGTTGTATTTCGAAGCGGACACTTTCTTTACCTTTGCCTGCGCCTTACCAATTTTATACTCCTGAATGAAGTAACCGCCATCACGATGCACTTCTGCAGTAAGGTTGGTTGAAAGTGCATTCACTACAGAAGCGCCCACACCATGGAGACCGCCCGATACTTTATATCCTTCACCGCCAAACTTACCTCCGGCATGGAGGGTAGTCATAATAGTTTCAAGTGCGGAAACCTTCGTGAGCTTGTGGGTGTCTACCGGAATACCACGGCCGTTGTCGACCACACGAACACGGTTACCAGGGAGGAGTGCGACCTCTACGCGGTTAGCAAAACCACCCATGGCTTCGTCACGAGAGTTGTCGAAGATTTCCCAAATGAGGTGGTGAAGACCATCGGGACCAGTGGTACCAATGTACATGCCCGGGCGCTTGCGCACCGGGTCGAGCCCTTCAAGAACGGTGATGGACGACGCATCGTATCCTCCCTTTTTCTTCTCTTCTTTTCCCTTTTTTTCAGCCATAACAATACAAACGCGTGATCATCACCTACTACTTATAACTACGGAATTATAGCAAAAATAGCCCCTCTCAACCATAGATATAATGATGTTGACATATACTATATTAGTGTGTGTAATATCATTATATACAAGGAGTTCATGAAATGAAAAAAGCAGCGCTCGCCATGATGTTTGCGAGCACCCTGCTCTTCCTCTGTGGCCTCAATGCTGCATGGAATGCCCTCGTGGGTTATGAGTCGGAGACAAGGATGTACGCCCTGATTTTCGAACCAAAGCTTTTCCTTTGGTACATGATGGGCTCCCTTGCCTTCCTGTCCTCGGCAGGATTCTTACGCACGATTGCCTACAAGCACTAAGCTCCCAGCCCGCGACCTAGCTGCGGGTTTTTATGTTCTCAATTCACTTCAGGTTCAGCATAGCGTCTTCGTAGTGCCGCTTCGTCGCCGTACTTTGCAAAGGATTGCTCGTGTTCTGAAGGAATGTATCCGCGCTCCTCAAGATGAGCGACTGCACAAAAGTACGTTTCGGTTCTTCCTGCAATCACCGATGCGTAGTGGAGCCATCCATTCACGTATCCGCAGTACATACAGCCTAATTTCTCAGGAAAAGAAAGGTACGGGAGTTTTCCCCTGTCGATAATACGGATGTAGTCGCTTCGTCGCACACGTTCTATACCATAGATGGGAAACACTATACGATGCACGAGCTCTAACACCACGTCAGCAAAAACCACAGGAATAATCATGAGCCATACCAGTGGTGCAGCTAAGCAACGGATGAATAAGTTTTGTGTCCCTCTCTTTTGAGAATAAATTATCGACATAGATGACATTGCTTTTATAAACACTTTTATGCAGCCTGTCTTTCTGGCTCCGCTTGAAGCAAGGTGCCTATATCTGCAAGCGCTGCGTTATATGACTCAAGCATCCCTCGCTTCAACTCGTCTTTATTAATTGTGGTGGAGCTCAAACCTGTCTCGGGGTTCCATAGAACGCCAACATGCACGCCTGCACTCTTCCCCGTTTCTGCAATCATATTTCTGGTGTACTCCTTCATGCGTACCACGTCCTCAAGAGAACCATGTTTCCCGGCGGAACCAAACTGCGCGCCTTCAATCACCACCTTTTCAAGTACGGTATATTCACGAGATGATTCAAATTCACTGAATGACCGATTCGGAAGTACCAAAATACTTGTTGGATTATACTTTTCGATAATCGTCTCAAGTGACAACTCACCCAAAGCACCGTCGATATATTTCTTTCCATCAATGTGTTTTGCAGGGCGGAAAAACGGCAAAGTGGATGAAGCGTCACATACATCAATGACACCGACGGGACTCTCCTTTGCATCAAGACATTCAGTCAAGCCAGTCTCTTGATTTGTGACCACCATATGAAGACCAGTGGGCGAGGCCCTGAGCGCCTCCATATCAAGTGCGTACTCACCGTGACGCATTCCTTCTGCCACCACACCAGTGTCAATCATCTTAGTCACCCGAAGTGGGTCAAATAACTCTTTCGATGAACATTTCTCCGCAAGAAGCGAGGCGAACGTTCGCCCTTGCCCTGCCACCAAATACGATGCAGCGCACGAGCCTGCTGAAATACCAACCACATCAGTGAATGCAGTGTTGTAACCCACCTTTTCCAGTGCAAGCACTTGTCCTGCTGAGTACGCGCCTTTCATACCACCACCCATAATAAGCAGAAGTGGTCGCTTACCTTTCCCCGTTCCCTCTTTGTCGTTCGTCACTGCATCAAGCTCTTGAAGTACTGGGCGAAGTGACTCCTGCCATCTTTCGTACTCGACCCGCTCTCGAGCGTCAAATTCTTTGTTTTCTTTGAGGGCCTCTTCATACGCATGGAGTTCCGGCGTTGTTTCATTCGCCAAGCCGAGACGTACAAACCATCGTTTATTATAGGCATCTGTAATTCTCAGAAATCGCTCACGATGGAATGCCGACATCTTCGACTCGCTCGAGATAAGGTCGTGCACTTTTGCTTCAAGGATACGCACTGTTTCTGCAGCACGCGTTTCACTCTCTGATTTCAGCAGAGTTTCTATAGGCACTGGTTTTTTTCGTAGACCTTCAAACATATAGCGCACTCCATTTAGCGAACCTCACATCCTCGCTCACGGAGTGTCTTATACACCTCTTCCATGTACGTATCTGCCTCAGCTCCTTCAAGCGTCTTCTCATATGACTGGAATACGATACGAAACCCATACGACACCCTACCCTCTTTTTCGAATCGGTCGAACATATCAATGCGGTGAAGGAGCGGCCCCGCAGCACCTTTTACCCATGCCGTGGCAGTTATCTCATCACACCCAACTGGTGCCCAGAACGCAACATCGCGAGTCAGGTATGGATACAGAGAGAATGGTTTGTATACCATGTCGGTGGAAAGTGGGTGCGCACCATATCCTTCAGGTTGACTATATTGACTGAGCGCCGACGTTATATCAACTGACAACACGCCTTCATTTTCTGACTCATCAAGAGCACCAAAAATACCCGTGAGGACGAGTAACGCATGATTTTGCACACCCTTATCTTTCTTCGCGACATATCCTTGCTTTGACGATACACCAAGCGTTAGCACGGTACTCTCACCACTTTCTGCGAAGACGGTCCCTATTTCAAAGAGTCGGACCTGCTCGCCTCCAAAGAGATCGGCCATGGGCGCATTTTTCAAAAGCGCCTCTTGCATATTCTGCTCCATACCTCTTCGGCTGCGGAGATATCCCTTATCCGACGCAAGTGCGTTTTTTAGTTTCACCTCGTCACGCTCGCGAAACGAGGAAGTGAATATCTCTGAGAATCCGTGTTCAACAAGTGCATCACGCACCAATTCTGCATAGAAGAAGCGCTTATTTATTTCGCGGAGTAGAATTGGAGAAATGGCAATTGACGGTACATGTTCATACCCATGAATGCGGCCGATTTCTTCGATGAGGTCTTCTGGAATAATAAGATCGGGCCGTTCGAAAGGAGGCGTCACCGTAAATGTTTCGTCTAGAGTACTCCATGTGAACCCGAAGCGCTTCAAAATTACCTCGACATCTGAACATGAAAGCGTAAGGCCGAGAACCTGATTTATTTTAGATAGCGAAAGAGTAACCGGCTTCCGTACAACAGATGCAGGATTTGTATCAACGTAGCCCACAAGCGTGCCGCCGCTTTCTTTCAAGATAAGCGCTACTGCTTCGGTGATCCCGAATGCAGTGAGCGCATGAGAGACGCCGTTTTCATAGCGCTGTGACGCATCGGTACGGAGTTTAAGTCGTTGCGACGACTGACGCGTCATTACCGCGTCGAAGTGTGCGGACTCAAGAAGAATATCAACCGTTGCCTCATCTACTTCGGCTACCTTGCCGCCCTTGATGCCAGCAATACCGAGTGGAGTATCAGTGCCCCCGTCGACAATGAGAGCATCTTCATTCGTGAGTGTATATGTTTCTCCGGTAAGCGTCGTGATAGCTTCCCCCTCTTTCGCACAACGTACCACAATGGTGTACTGAGGCGATTTTGAAAGTTTTCCTGCATCAAATGCATGGAGTGGCTGGCCGAGACCGAACATGATGTAGTTTGTAATATCCACCACATTGTTGATACTTCGCTGCCCTAACGAGGCAAGAAAATCCTGAAGCCACTTCGGTGACGGACCTACCTTCACGCCGCGTATGAGCGCAGCGGTATAACGCGAACAGGTGGGCGTAACAACACTTGCCGTCACGTCATTTGTTTTTGGTTCAAGTATTGGTTCCGAAGCAAACGGATCATGAGCGAGCGGAATATTCAAAATTGCACCAATATCTTTAGCGATACCACGATGCGAAAGCGCCCACGCACTTTTATCCGGCAATACTTTTACATCAAGCACAGTATCCTCACCTATCTGTGTGACTTCTTCAATTTCCCACGCATGAAACGTGAGGGCATCAGCGAGCACCTCAGGCGTGGGAAGGTTCCCTGCAAAATATCGCGTATTTAATTCTCTGTAAGAAACTTTCATACTCAAAATTGGCTCACAACGCGAAGGTCGCCATTATAAAAGAGTCTCACATCATCTACTCCGTAGCGCATCACTGCCAAGCGGTCAATGCCCATACCAAAGGCAAAACCCTGATAGACCGTGGGATCGATACCTGCACCACGAAGGACGTTCGGGTGCACCATGCCCGCACCCATAATTTCAATCCAACGGTCTTTGAGCTTAAGCGGAGCGTCGGCTCCGGTGAGGCGCATATCAACCTCGAGACCTGGCTCCACAAACGGGAAGAATGACGGACGCAAACGAACCTCTACACTGCCACCAAAAAGCTTTGCAAAAAAGTATTCGAGAGTTCCCTTGAGGTGTCCGAGCGAAATACCCTTATCAACCATAAGTCCCTCAAGCTGATAGAACTGCGCTTCATGAGTGGCGTCGGTTGCCTCATTCCGGAACACCTTACCAGGCACAATAACTCGAATAGGAAAACCGCTCTCACCTTCTTTCTGCTCTTTCATAAAACGCTCCATATAGCGCACTTGCACCGGACTCGTATGTGTGCGCATCACTACGTCCTCACCTAGTGCATCAGCACGTTCTACATAAAACGTATCCTGCATATCACGCGAAGGGTGATCTTTCGGCACATTCAACATGTCAAAGTTGTATACGGTCGATTCCATCTCTGGACCATCTGCAAATACAAAACCGAGCTCCGCAAACACGGTATTAATATCGCGAATGATGCGCGAGAGTGGGTGTAGGTGTCCTGGTTTTTGTGGCATACAGTTACAAATACATTTATGAGGGGAGTACGGTTAATACTTCAATGAGGTGGCCACGGTCCTTCACATAGATTCTCCCGCCATCGACAATGGCATCGAGTTTGGTTCCCGGATATACCGCCTGCGTATTTTGCCACGCACGGTCATCTACCTCCACCACGTAGAGGCCATCCTGAAGCAGCATGAGCACAAGATCAGTAGTGCCAGGGAAGAAATCAAACCAAATCACCTCCTGCCCCTTGCGATCGATGCGGATAGAGTCGCGGCAGACTCGCTTCCCTTCGAGTTCAAGCATTGCCTCATCGCTTGTCGATGCAAAGCTTCTTCCCACCGCTTCCATAAGCATATCGGCATATACATGGGCACCGCTCATACGGGGCGTGGTGGACGCCCGAACATCGGCGACACAGAAATAATGGGGGCGATCGGACTCTTCACCTCGCCACACCATATTTACCTCACCATCTTCAAGGTGAAGCATGGCATTTTGCACACTTTTAGTGGTCGTCGGAGCGGTGGCGGTGGCGGTTGGAAGCGATACAAATTGGCGAAGCGTACGGTCGGCTAACTCAGCAACGCGTGAGGTGGTGGTCGCAGATGATGATGCAAACAGCGCACTCACATACGCATACTCCTGATTTGCGCGG
>JBJOQE010000026.1:0-5438 GCA_046050105.1 Candidatus Parcubacteria bacterium | reverse complement strand
CTAGCTGATGAGGGTCTGAATGAAATTCGAGCACTCCCGGCACCCTCTTCGGCGAGTATGATTGATCTCACTGCCATCGACATCACGCCTGTGGAGGAGGAAGTGCAAGTCACTGTTCCTTCACGAAAAACGCGCCGGGTACAATAACTCGCAAAAAAGTTCTGCCTCGCCAGAATACAACCCCTCACTCATAAAGTGGGGGGCTTTTTAATGCCATTGACATATTTGTATTGTGTAGTATTGTTGTTTTGGATTTGGAGCAGGTGCTCCAGACCTTTGAAAAAAGGAATCGTTCGATGAAAAAATTTGCTCTGTTTGCAATGGTTGCACTTTGCACATATGCTCCACAAATCGCTGTTGCTGATGTGGTGAACTTCAGCATGAATGCGGACCAGCAATCCCTTCGTGATTCTGCAAAGAAAGATTCGTATACAGTTGGACTTTCTGACAAGCAAGTTGAAACCCAGTTGAAATTGATATGCACTGCTGGCACCACCAGTTATTTCAAGCGTAAGGATGAAACCTGTGCTATTTCAGGCACAGGCGCAGTTGTTGGTGGTGGCAAGAAGCACCAACGGGTGCAATACGCAGGTGGTTTCATTGTCAAAACTGACGGTCATACAGATGCTGGAACAATGAAGGTGAACTATCTTGCTGTCGGCAAGGTGCCTGCCTCTGAAGGTGGTTTTGGCGGAAATCTGAAACTCAAACCCGAGAATCCTTCTTCGAAGACGGAGGTGTTCAAGCAGTCAATCTTGAAAAAGATTGGAGGTTCGTCTGCAGATGGGTCGCTCATTGATCAGCGCATCGATACTATCGAGTTTTCTGCATTCGCAGTCCCGTCTTCTGGTATGCCGTCAGATCGCGGCTGCACATGGACAGGGAATATGGCTTTTTCCTACCAAACAGAATCCTGGATCATCGACGTTGCTGCAACATGCAGCAACAAGGTGTATACACTCAAAGGCAACATGCCTTGGGTGGAAAGTGTTGGGGTGGAAAACCAGACTGAGTACAACCTCATGCTGGCGTTGCCGTCTGCGAATCTCACTGCTGATGAAGCATTGTTCGCAAACCCTGATGGTGATGCAGACCTCTTTTCGGCAGCAGATGGCATTACTGGCCAAATCATCATGCGCCAATCTTCCATGGTGACCACGAAAGTGGACGGTGAGGACACTGAAGTGCCCATGTTGATTGATGCCACCGGCACACTCGAAGGACAAAATGTGCCTATCGAAACTGTTCGTTCACTTGGTATGCTCATCGGTGTGCTGTCGCGCACATTCTTTGGTGCCTGATGAAAAACATACGTTCAGAACCCAAAGGCAGTGCATTACGCACTGCCTTTTTTCTATGGGTGGAGGGAAGGGTGGAAAGGCAGAAACCCCAAAGCCTTTGGCTTTGGGGTTTCTGGCGTACGCGCGGTAAATAAAACTACTCAGCTGCAAGCTTCTCGCGGATTTCTTTGAGGAGTTGTTTCGAGATCGGCTTATTCTCACGAAGGAAGGTGCGGGCTGCGTCGTAGCCGCGACCAAGCTTATGTTCGCCATATGCATACGAAGCACCAGATTTTTCAACAAGGCTATACTTTTCACCGAGCGCCAAGAGCTCGCCTTCAGAAGAGATGCCCTCGTTGTACATAAGGTCGAACTCAGTCGCCTTAAATGGTGCGGCAACTTTGTTTTTGACCACCTTCACGCGGTGGCGGCCACCTACCACATCTTCACCTTTTTTAATTTGCGCGATGCGGCGGATATCAAGTCGTACAGAGGTGTAGAACTTAAGCGCCTTGCCTCCTGGGGTAGTTTCCGGGTTACCAAACATCACACCAATCTGCATACGAATTTGGTTGATGAAAATCACCACGGTCTTGGACTTTGCCACGATAGAGGTGAGCTTGCGGAGGGCCTGCGACATCAAGCGCGCCTGCTTGCCCACATGCTGTTGGCCCATATCGCCCTCGATTTCATCTTTTGGCGTAAGAGCCGCGACTGAGTCCACCACAATGATATCTATCTGACCCGAGCGTACCAAAGACTCCACAATCTCAAGCGCCTGCTCGCCGTTGTCTGGTTGCGAGATAAGAAGCTCCTCAAGATTCACACCAAGCTTACGTGCATATTCAGGGTCCATGGCATGTTCTGCGTCGATAAAGGCACAGATGCCGCCCATTTTCTGTGCTTCAGCAACGGCGTGGAGGGAGAGGGTAGTCTTACCTGAAGACTCAGGGCCAAAAATTTCAATGATACGTCCTCGGGGGAAGCCGCCAATGCCGAGCGCATTATCAAGGCCAATCGAGCCGGTAGGAATGGCGTCGATGTGCACCTTTGGGCGTTCACCCAAGGTCATGATGGAATCATCACCAAATTTTGTCTTGATGCTGCGGAGTGTCTCGCGAATATCTTCAATGCCACGCTTTGTGCCCGCTTCAGCGGGCGCACCCATCGTCTTTTCTACTTTCTCTTTTTTCTTGAATGCCATAGGAGTTTCTAATTGATTAATGATGCAACCGTACTTCCGTTTATTCTGGTGCCGTGCGCAACACATGACGTTCGAGGCGAGTGGTCGCACCATAGCGGTCGGCTGCCTCAATCGTTACTACAGTATACCCAACCGGCAGGACGACCACCTCTTCAAAGACCCCTTCGTCTGTGGTGAAAATAGGCCGGCCATTGAGTGAAAGGGAGATGATGTTCGTTGCTTTGCCGCGAATGGAAACCGAAGAGGTGGCTAAAGTGGTGGGGAAGTCTTGCAGGAGGGTGATGGTGGGGCCACTGATGAGGTGTCGTGCCTGGAAAATCACATATCCCACGATGAGGAGTGTTATGGCGATACCGCCGCACACCTTGAGAATATAGGGGAGCGATACATAGAAACGGTCCTCAAAATCCATAGCTGCACTAGATACGCTCTTCTTCTGGGGTGTCGTCTTCCACCTCGCCAGATGCAGTGGAAGGAGCACCGCCAATCAATACATCGCGAGGCTTCGAACCTTGGCCCGGCCCAACCACTCCTTTACTTTCAAGGGTGTCGATAAGCTTTGCAGCGCGTGAGTAGCCAATACCAAATTTTCGTTGCAAGAATGAAGTGGACGCTTTGCGTGTAGCAATAACCGTCTGCTTTACTTCCTCATAAAGATCGTCATCGATGTCATCGTTATCGAGAGACACACCAAGGTACACGTCAGAGCTCTTTTCTGCGTTACCGGAAAGATCGAGAGAGTCGAGCGGTGCATCGGCAGCCTGCTTTTTTAGGTACGCCACCACTTGGTGGAGTTCTACGTCAGAAATATAGGCAGACTGCAGACGTACCGGCTTTGGAGTATCTGAGGAGAGGAAGAGCATGTCTCCACTCCCGAGCAGCTTCTCCGCACCTGGCTGGTCGATGATGGTGCGGGAGTCAATTTGAGAGGCAACGCGAAGTGCGATTCTCCCCGGCACGTTCGCTTTAATGAGGCCAGTAATGACCTTCACTTCAGGGCGTTGCGTGGCAAGGATGAGGTGGATGCCCACCGCGCGAGACATCTGAGCTAAGCGAACAATGGAAGACTCAAGTTCGCGTGGGTAGCTCTGCATGATGTCCGCAAGCTCGTCAATGAAGATGAGGATGTACGGCATTGGCTCAGCGAGCTGCATCTTTGCGTCGTCGGTCTGCTCTTCAGGGGAGAGCGCATCAAATTTCTTTTTCTCAGGCTTGTATACCTTCTCGTGGTAGGTGTCGATGTCGCGCACACTTTCAGCCTGGAGTATTTCGTACCGGCGTTCCATTTCTTTCGTTGCCCATTTGAGCGCCAAAATAGTCTTCTTCGCATCGGTGATGACGGGTGTTAAGAGGTGCGGGATGCCGTTGTAGTTGGTGAGCTCAACGCGCTTTGGGTCTACCATGATGAAACGAAGCTGGTCGGGAGAATTGCGGAAGAGGAGTGATGTGATGAGCGCGTGAATGGTGACCGACTTTCCGGCACCGGTAGCGCCCGCGATGAGAAGGTGTGGCATCTTGGCGAGGTTCGCAAACTTACCAGCACCGGCAATGTCGCGGCCAAGCGCGGCAAGGAGTGGCTTCGGAGAGTCGGTGTATTCAGGGGTAGCAAGGAGGGAAGCAAGACCCACGGTCGCTTTTGCGGTGTTTGGCACCTCAATGCCGACGAGCGATTTACCAGGAATCGGTGCCTCAATACGAAGAGGGCTCGCGGCAAGAGCCAATTCGAGGTTCGACTGGAGTGACACAATTTTCGCCAGGCGTACCCCTTCCGCTGGCTTCATGGCGTAGCGGGTCACTGATGGGCCAATGGTCACTTCATCCATCTCAACCTCAATGCCAAACTTCTCAAGTGTGCGCTTAATAATATTGGCATTAGCCTTCACGTCACCCGACTTCCCCTTGCCCTTGTCACGCTCAAGAAGGGAAAGGGGTGGGGGTGCGTAGGTACCCGAAAAGCTGGTAACCAAAAATTCTCCCGATGGCGTACCCGCTGCACCAAATACTTTTTCGGTAAACGACTTCTTTGGAGCAGTCTCCTCCGCTTCTGGCTCTTCAATTTGCGCCAGCACCTCTTCGTGGGTAGGTTTAAGAATGGGTACCGTCACATCATCCTCATCCTCATCGTCTGCCGAAGGCTTCAGGCGTTTCTTCTTGGTGTCTTCAGGTATGCGACGGGGTAATGCAAGGCCGATATTAAAGGTGAGGAAAATGGAGATGAGGAAAATACCAACAATAAAGATGCCGGAAGCAGCACTACCGAGGAGGTAGGTAAGTGGCGCTTCGAGTGCCCATCCAAAGAAGCCGCCCATGTCTTCACTCCACAGTGAAAGCAGTGCAAGTGCGGAAAGAAACAGAAGGAAGATTCCCACCATTTTTGAGACACTCGTGGTGCCAGTGTCTACACGTGGGCGTAAAAGGGTGACGACATACAGAAGGCATGTAATAGGCGCGAGCACAAAGCCGTATCCAAAGAGTGTGCGAAGGGCACTATGGGTGAGGTCTCCCATAAAGCCTGCATACCCCATGCTCGAAAGTGCAAAGAATATACCCAGCACCGCAAACATCACTGCACCGATACCCTGCTTTGCTTGAGGAGAAAGATCTTCAAAAAGGGGTGCGCGTTCTTGTCGTCGTTTTCGTGCCATATATATAGATGTTGTAGCGACATAATACCACGCAGGAAAAGAGCATTTTTGCGCTGTGCTATCCACAGCTAGAGACAGATAGCACATTAGATTACAACACGATAAATGTGTGTGCGGTACTGGTAGAGAGCCTAAGAGACGTATACCATAAGGACATTCCTAATGAAGATATATGTCTGATTATGAACTAGAAAGTCTTTTTAAAAAAGACACAGAATTGTTATACGACAAGGCTTATATACACAAAGTCTTTAAAAGGGTCGAACGTGTCTGTAATGCAAGCTTTTATATTGCACACAAAATAAAGTA
>JBJOQE010000025.1:0-3314 GCA_046050105.1 Candidatus Parcubacteria bacterium | reverse complement strand
CGCAAAAAAAGTGTGCATTCCCCACCACCTTCGCTTCGCTTTTAATAATCTCTGCCACGTCTTTGTATGCATTCTTTGACGTGTCTTTTCCATTTCGTATATGCAGCACGAGCGGCTTCTTGAGCTCATTTGCCAGGTGTATCTGCGCAATGAATGCTTCCCGCTGTGCTTTCTCACTTTCTTCCGTGGTGTGAAAATAGTCGAGGCCGCATTCACCAATCGCGATCACACGCGCATCCTGTGCG
Source organism: Candidatus Parcubacteria bacterium (assembly GCA_046050105.1). Lineage (GTDB taxonomy): Bacteria > Patescibacteriota > Minisyncoccia > Phycocordibacterales > UBA918 > JAYQPD01. The sequence goes on along the minus strand of JBJOQE010000025.1, from coordinate 3,069 downwards.
AGCACTTTCATTACTTCGTAATCGAATGGTTCGCCTTTTGATATAAACGATTTTCCCCCTTCCCCGACTTCGTCCTCATCGTGAAGTCCGGGAACTGTCTGCACCGGGTGAAGGCCCACCGTGGCATAGCAGTGCCCATGCGTACGCGAGATGGCCACAGCGGCTTCTGAAGTAGAGCGCTTCGTGCCAACGTTAATCAGAGAAACGCCCGCGCTTAAAGCGCGGGCGAGCACATCCTCCCTCTCAGCATCAAATGCTGAGAGGTTTACGTGCGTATGGGTGTCGATGTAGTGCATTGCAAAATTGCTTTCCACACCAGTACCACTACCAATGACTATTGATGGTCATGATCATCCGTTCACCGTGGCGGATAGGTGGCACACCGTGGAGCGATACATCACCGAAAAAGAGATGAAGTGTGCCGACCGTGTACGACACCTTGGTGAATCCAAACTTTGCACGTGCCCAGGCGGAACGTCGCAGTATTTCAGAAAGTACTGAGCAGACAAGGCGAGGGTACTTCTTTCGCAAATTAGGAAACGCAATAAGATCGCCATCACCACCATCATCCTTAGGAGGAAGTTGTACCGGAATGACAATGTTGATATATGCTGCGTCGTAGTGAAACTCAGTCTCTTTGTTCTGTGCGTTATTTTGCGCATTCTTATACGCAATACCAACAGATTGCTTCTCTCGCTTTAGGGGAGTGTATGCCACACCCTCTACAGCGCAACGTGTCTTGTATATTTGTTCACAAATAGTGAAAATATCTTCTGAGAGCCGCACCTCATTGGCGAAGGTGCCGGCGAGCATTTCTCCCTTCAGATTTTTAGGGCCAATAGCCTCACGCAACCCTAGAAACTTTTTCTCTGACTCATCATCAAAAAAGTGTGGCAGGGTGATGTATCCCTTCGAAACAACCTCTTCAATAAGCGCCCTGAGGCTCGTCTCGTCTGCAAAAAGTTTCTTATATGTGTCTCGTATCATACTATTTATCACTTAATACCAATACGTGCAGAGTGGTCAATACGGTTTAAGAATATACGCACACCATGTGCCTTGGCGTACTCATCATAGGCTTTCTTTGCGCCCTCCCACTGCCCATAGTCATCGAGCACCAGCACACCGCCTGGTACCAAAAGTGGGAAAAGGTGCTCAAGCTCATGCTTCGTTGATTCGTACCAATCGGTGTCGAGTCGCAGGATAGCTATCGACTGTGGCATAGTGTGCGGGATAGTATCTTCCACCTTCCCCCGCACATACGTCACGTGTGGGTACCCTATGGTCTCCATGTTGTGTGTCACCTCCTCAAGAGACGCATAGCACCACGCGCTTTCGCCATTGTCGCGTTTCCACGAGTTGAAACGGCCCGCTGCGTCCATACCATCGTAGCGCTTGTCGTGTTCTGTAGGCACCGACATACCTTCGTATGTGTCGTAGAGATACATCTGTTTCGTACTCCCCGCCTCTTTCAAGACTGAGGCCACAACCATTGAGACACCGCCGCGCCATACACCGCACTCAACGATGTCGCCTTGGATATTGTGCGCAAGTACGTACTTTGTCGCCTTGTACATAGCGTACTGGCTCAAGAGGTGCGTCATCGTATACGGCGCCACTGTTTTTTGTAATTCTAGAAACGCCTTCTCGAGGTCAGGATAAAAATCCTTTTTCAAGGTATATCCAAAGTACTGCACACACCGCTGTACCAACGATTTAAAAAAAGCCATAACGCAAAAAGTATACCACCATTACTCCTTACGGAGGAACAGTGGTGCCTCGGGCATACGGTTTGCCTTCACCAGCGTTTTAATAGTGGCGCTCGTCTTTGGCATCAAAGGGCTCAGCATATGGGCGACAGCGTAGAGAGCAAGCACTAACTCGGCAATCATCACCCTCCCCGTTTCAGGGTCAGTTTTCACCACCTTAAAGGGCTGTTCACTTTGAATACGCTCATCGAGGGCCTGAATGCGGGCCCACACTATGTCGGCTGCCTCATGGACAGCGAAGCGGTTGAGGGCATCAATATACTCCCCAGGTATGGTTTCCGCGGGGATTGCTGGCGCCTCCGTGAGGTGTGTCGTAGCGAGCCTCATAATGCGCGACACCAGGTTACCTAAGCCATTCGCGAGATTAGCATTGTAGGCTTCCTTAAAGCGCTCCATCGTGAAGTCAGAGTCTTCAAAGGGGTGAATGTGGCGTGCCAAGAAGTAGCGAAGTGCGTCGGTGCCATATTCGCTCACGATGGTCAGAGGGTCGATAACATTCCCCAGTGACTTCGACATCTTCTGCCCACCTGAGGTGATGAACCCGTGAATCCAGATAGTCGATGATGGCGGGAGCTCGGCCGACATAAGCATGGCTTGCCACATCGCCGATTGCTGGCGAAGGTTGTCCTTCCCTGCTATCTGCACCCCGGGCCAATAGCCACCAAAATCTTCTTGTTCTGGCCATCCTGTCGTTGAAATATAGTTGATGAGTGCATCAAACCACACGTACATCACATGCGCATCGTCTCCCGGCACGGGAACACCCCACGACATCTTTTCTTTAAGTCGCGAGATAGAAAAATCTTCCAAGCCTCGCTCCACAAATGCTTTGATTTCGTTCGCCCGAGATGCCGGCACGATAAAGTTCGGGCGCTCCGCATAAAGCTTCGTGAGTGCGTCTTGGTATTTTGAAAACCGGAAGAAATAGTTTTCTTCCTCGCGTACCTCAAGCTCCTTCGTGGGATGAAGCGGGCAGCGGCCATCCGTAAGCTCTGAGTCTGTTTTCTCAAGCTCGCATCCCACGCAATACTTCACCCGATACTGTTTTTTGTATATGTCACCCGCAGCGTCACACCGCTTCCAAAACTCTTGTGCTGCCGCCTTGTGGTGTGGGTTTGTGGTACGAATAAAGTGCGTGTAGGAAAGGTCGAGCGTCTCGCGGAGTGTCTGAAACTTCTCTGCATAGCGGTCGACATACGCTTGTGGGTCTTCACCGTGCTCGCCTGCTTTCTCAGCAATCTTTTGGCCGTGCTCATCGGTACCTGTATTAAAAAAGACATCATGCCCCTCGAGCACCTTA
>JBJOQE010000024.1:0-15249 GCA_046050105.1 Candidatus Parcubacteria bacterium | reverse complement strand
ACCTTGACTTTCATGCCAAACAATTTGCCAATTGATCCACGGTTAGAGCGGTATCTTGAGCTGTGCCAGCGAATCTACGAGCGCATGGAACGAGATGGCACCTGGCCGTGGAAGAGCGATGTCCCCAAAGACGATTCGACAGATACGGAATCTTTGATAGATTCAGACTCTCATCAACAATCTGTATGAAATCATGCTTTGGGTATGTCCGTGTCTCCACGGTGAAGCAGGGAGAGGGTGTGTCTCTGGATGCGCAGAAGGATGCCATTCTGGCGTTTGCTTCACGCAACCACATTGAGATCACCGAGTGGTTTGAAGAGAAGGAGACTGCGGCGAAGAGTGGCCGTCCTATCTTCCTTTCCATGATGAAGATGCTCATGAAGCGGAAAGCAGAGGGTGTAGTGCTTCACAAGGTGGATCGTGGCGCTCGCAACCTTGCCGATTGGGCTAAATTCGCTGAGTTGGCGGACGCAGGCATCGACGTGCACTTTGCCACTGAATCCCTGGACTTTCGTTCTCGTGGCGGACGGCTCACGGCAGATATTCAGGCGGTTATCGCAAGCGACTTCATTCGCAATCTGCGGGAGGAAACGCTCAAAGGCCTTAGGGGCCGATTGCAACAGGGACTCTATCCGTTTGGTGCGCCCCTAGGGTACGTGAACAATGGTCGTGGAAAGCCAAAGACTATCGATCCCGTAAAGGGTCCAATGGTGCATCGGTTGTTTGAGTTGTATGCTGCGGGCCGCCATTCCCTACATTCACTCGTTCCAGAGGCACGGAGTATGGGACTCACCAATGAACGTGGCGGGCCTATCACTAAATCTGGTATCGAAAAGATACTCCAAAACACGTTCTACGTCGGCATCACCCGCATCAAGACAACGGGAGACACATTTCAAGGCGTTCATGAACCGTTAGTATCGGTACACCTGTTTGATGACGTAAAAAGAGTTCGGAGTGGAAAGTCCGGCAAGAAGGTCACGAAACACCGTCACAGATATCGAGGCCTTTTTCATTGTGCTCTGTGCAATGCGGCCATGACCCCAGAACGGCAAAAGGGCCATGTGTACTATCGTTGCCACACGCGGGAGTGCAAATCTCAGACGGTGCGAGAGGAAAGACTGCAACTTGCCATCACGCAGGCACTTGAACACCATGTGTGTGGCCCTCTGTCTGCCGAATGGCTGCACAAAGGCATGGAAACTTGGAACAATGCCACCAAAGAGCGCAATGGATCGCTCAAACTCCGGCTGAGTCAGGTCGATAGCCGGTTGACGCATCTCACCAATGCGTTTCTTGACCAACTCATTGATCAAAAAGAATACATGGAGCGGAAAAGCGGTCTACTCATGGATCGCGCTCGAATCGAAGAAGAGGTTACGCGTCTATCGAATTTCCAAGCAGCACAAAGTGACCATGAGCAGTTCTTCGAACGCATAAAAAGCGTTGCCCTGCTTTACCTATTGGCGAATGACGAAGAAAAACGCCAACTGATCGCACTGACGACTTCGAACCGCTTTGTGTCACAAAATGGTGTTGTGGTTGAGCCGTCTTCTTGGGTTGAGGAGGTCAGCATGACGTGTGCTGTCTCCGATGGTGACCCTACAGAGAATCGAACTCTGATTTGAGCCTTGAGAAGGCTCCGTCCTAGCCGTTAGACGATAGGGCCAAATGAATGGCGTATGTGCTTCTTCCCTCTGGTATCGAACTCTGATTTTCTCCTTACAGGAGCAGTATACACCCCAAGAGTACTTGCTTTTCATAGTCGTAAAACTCCTTGAAAAGCTGGCGCCCTTTCGCTCTTTTGAGGCGCTTCGCTTTCAAAACAGCTGGCACGGTCTTGCTTGTGGGTCCCACCCCACAAGCAACCTTTCGAATGCTCGTCCTAGCCGTTAGACGATAGGGCCAAAATAGTGCGGGGCAACTTTTGGGACCTTGCCTGGCATGTTTCCAAACGAAGTGCGGGAAACTGTCGACAAGGTGTACTGCGGCTGTAAGCCGAAGATAGTGTGGACAACTTTTGGGAACGAGTCGGTCCTTGCTTTTGCTGTTTTCAGCCCGAAAACTATAGCAGAATAATGTGGACTTGTACAACAAAAAAAGCAGCTCACGAGGAGCTGCTTACCTAATGGAGGTTGTGTCCCAGGTGTGCGCCTTCGGTCACGTACCACCTGCTGTTTACGTACCGAAGTTCACGTGGGGTGAGTAGCTTCACGTGGGCGAAGCGTACGCGGTCGATGGGCGCAATGGCACAGTGCTTATCCCAGTGTTCAAGGAATGACACGAGGCGTGGAAACTTGGGTGCCAAGTCTTCAAACTGCCAGGTGAACGTTTGGAGAGAGACAAGTCCCTCTTTCGGTTTCATCTGAAACAGTGTTGTAGCCACTTCCACCTGCGGCTTGTCGAGTGGACGCTTGTAGGTAACCTCGGCAGTCGTTTGCCCGAACCCTTGAAGCATCTTTTCGTGCGCTAGGGTTTGGTTCAGGATGTGTGCGTGCATAGTCTTCCCTCCTGTGCTCAATCTAGGTCATATGCTAGCAGATAAGAAGCGTGGGTACCACTCCAAGTGATGCCTGTATATTATCGTTGGTTTTAGGGTTACACATCCCACGCAAAGCCATTGCCAAAGTGGCCGAAGCGCGCAGTTTGTTCAAAGATAGGTGCTCGGAGGTTGAGCTGTTCAATAATCGCACGTGGGCGAAGGTCGTACCCGCGCACTTCTTCTTGTATACCATCGAGTGTTGCGGTGGCCATAAGTGGTTCGGGAACACCAATAGCATAGGCAAGGTGTACATACACTTCTTTCGCACCTTTTTCCTTGAGATAGTCGACCGCAATTTTGCGCGCCATGTACGCAGCGCTCCTATCTACCTTCGTTGCATCCTTGCCTGAAAAGCATCCGCCACCAAGTGGCACGTTTGGCCCATAGTTATCAACCGCAAGCTTTCGCCCGGTGAGGCCGGTGTCAGCCTCAAACCCACCGATGGTCCACGAGCCGTTGGGGTTTTGGAGCCATATGTCAGCGATGTCGCCCACTCCTTCATGAAGGAGTGGTGCGAGGTGCTCATGCACTGCATGAGCGAGTGTCACATCGCTCATATCGCCACTCTCGCAGAGTGAGGTGAGTATGCGAATAATCTTTCCATCTTTAAGGGTGACTTGTGCCTTACCATCGTGTGCACCCATGGCTTTGGTGAGTGTGCGAGAGAGTACTACTTCGCGTGGAAGGAGTTCGGGCGTTTCGTTTGTGGCATACCCTACCATAATACCTTGGTCGCCAGCGCCTTCCTGGTCTACTCCCTTCCCTATTTCTTTGCTTTGTTCAACTACGTTCACCGCAATACCGATGGTGCCCGGGTACCCGAGCTTTTGGTAGGTAGTGCGCGCAATCTCGCGCATGTTGATATGCGCGCTCGTGGTGAGTTCACCGGTGATGGTGATGAGCCCGTGGCCACCCACCGTTTCTATAGCTGCTCTGGTGTGCGGATCTTGTGCGAGGCAGGCGTCGAGTATGGCGTCGCTTATTTGGTCGCAAACTTTGTCGGGATGCGAAGGGGTAACCGACTCGGCGGTCTTCATATGAGTGTGAAGCATGGGTACGTGCTTAAAAATAAAACAATCTCGTAAAGGAAGAGATTGTTTGCACGATGAATCTTCCCCTAGTGGGCTGGATGGAGCACTTTGCGTTTGCAAGTTGCTGGACGACTTAGCGGGCCAGGACCCTATTCGTCTCTCTTGATTCTTTATGAGATTGTCTTTCCATTATAACCAGCATTCCCAGCTTTTGGTTGCACTATAAGGAGTTAACCGCGTACTATTGCTTTTTTTGAAAAATAGCGCATAATCTCGCCAGAAGTTTTTTGAAAGGAAGAGAAAATTGAGCACATCAAGAGTCGGATATTTCGTACTGTTGGGGAAACTTGGTCCCAAGTTTCTTCCGATAGTTATGAAGCTTGGGGATATGTTATTCAGCGTCCTCAAGTCACTCGTTGGCATTAAAGCCGCGGGTGTGGTGGGTAGTGTGGGTTTGTATACCTACCTCTTCACCTGGCAGATGGCCATCGCACTTGTGGTGTTCATCGGCATTCACGAATATGGCCATCTTTGGGCCATGAGGCGTTGTGATATCAAAACCAAAGGCATGTTTTTCATTCCTGGTATTGGCGCAGTCGCGGTCGCAGAAGAACGGTTTGGGTCTGCGCGCAACGAAGCTTACATCGCCATCATGGGACCCATTTTTGGGTTTGTGGTATTTTGCCTCCCCATGGTCACCTGGTACATGCATACCAAAGAGCCAATCTATGCTGCTATTGCATCACTGATGGCGTTTGTGAATATGATTAACCTGCTACCGGTGCTTCCCCTCGATGGAGGGCGCATGCTGAAATCCATCACGTACTCGAAGTACATCGTTGCGTCGCTTGTCGGCATTACTGTCGTCTCTGTGGCCACTGCAGTTCTTGGTGCCTTCGCTGGTTTCACTCTGGTTGGCATCATGGCACTTGTCGGCGCATTTGAGATTGCAGGTGAGTTTGGAATCACCACACAGACGCAGAATTTTCTCAGAACGATCGCGCGTGCAATCTTCCCATCAATGCTTGGTTTGTTAGCCGCTGCCAGTTTTGCAGGGATGACTGCATCGGGGATATTTTGGGGTTCTGTGTTCGGCATACTGTTGATTACACTTATCTGCCTTGACATCGGCACCACGACACACAAACACCGTTATTCTGTATGGCGGTATCCACAGGCAGTAGTAAAAGAAGCTCTTGGAGGTATCCGTGAAGTGCTGTCGATACGTTCTCATGACGTAAAGCCAATACCACTTTATGAACCAATGTCTGCAATGGCACGTGTGTGGTATGTGACTGTGTTCTTGGCGGTTGTGGCTGCACATGGTGCGCTCATAATCTTTTTGAGCCAGGTACCTGGTGCAGAGATTGCTGCTGAACTATTGAAGTAGCACAAAGTCGCGAAATTATTCGCGGCTTTTTTGTGTTAAAAAACGGCCTGGATTTACAGGCCGTTTGGTTACTGCTTTGTGTTTGCTTTGGTGAGTCTCTCAGCGAATGCACGCATCTTTTTTCTGTCGAGGTGATCCTTCTCTCGTTCAAGGCTCGACGAGACGATGAAGCAGTCAACGTACGGAAGAAACTGACCCACATTGTCGACGCCAATCCCGCTTGCGATGGCAACGGGGTGGGTCCCTGCCCCTTCTTTCACTCGCTGTATTTTCTTGAGGTCGGGAGGAACGCCGGTACGTTCACCACTTGTGGTGATGACATCCATGATGTTCACCGCATCCGAAGCAGCTTTTTTCACATCAAGAACAAAAGGCTGTCCTTTGAATGCGACACCACCGAAGTAGAGTCCAGGCCAGGTATTTCTTTTCCAAGCCATATTCACCTCAAAGCGTCCTGCTTGAGAGCTCCCCTGCCTCGGCACGCTGTCGGTCCAGAGACCATCTGCAGTGTCGGGGAGCATCTCCAGAACATCTGACGGATGTGGACCCAAAATATTGAGACCAATCCACCAGCGTGGATGCTTTGTGCGAACCGCTGCGTATGCTCGCAGGAGTTCGTCAGGGTCCAGATAATGGTTGATGAGGAATACCCCATCAGCGCCATTCTCTCGCGCAAGCGTGGTGTTCTTTACCGCATGCGCTTCAGAGAGCACATGCACCACCGCAAGAAATGTATGTCTTTTTGGGAAAATATCTTTATACCCTTTCATTCCGTACTCCTTTCGATTTTCATCTTCTTCTTCGTCGAGAGTACTCCATCTCCATCATTTCGTCTATACCTGCGCGTGACGTAGACTATGAGGGTTATGAAACGGAACACCAGACGACTCATTGCAGCGCTTATTGCGTCCCTCATTACCCTTGTCGTGGTGTATGGAAAACCAGGAGCCGACACCCAAGTGCCAGGAGAAATCGTAGTGAGTGAAGCTCTCCACCCTGTAGTGGCTGTGGTAGATGGCGACACCATACGTGTGGAGCGACATGGCGTGGTGGAGCCAGTGCGGTTCATTGGTATTGATACACCAGAGATTCCCCTTCCGGACAAAGTTGGTGAGTGTTTTGGCACTGAGGCCAAAACGCGTGCCCATGAACTCCTTTCTGGCACACAAGTGCGCCTCGAGTATGACCCTTCTCAAGGTGAGCGTGATACGTACGGCCGCCTCCTGGCCTACCCGTTCTTGGAAGACGGCACAAACGTTGGCGAGCTCTTGGTGCGCGAAGGTTTTGCGCGCGAGTACACCTTTGCGGCACCGTATGCATATCAAGAGGTATATCGTGCGGCCGCGCGCGACGCGAAGCGGGAGACGCGCGGCATGTGGGGTGCATGCAAGAGGTAGTGTGGTAGTTGCACGTGTGAAGATGCAAACAAAACCGCGACATCTTCGATGTCGCGGTTTTGTGTCCCTCGCTACTCCTTCTCTTTCCACACGGTGTCTTGGCGCACCAAGAGCTCGGGCGCGCGTTCTGGTTCTCTCATGATGTGTTTAACAATACGTTCCATACGCATCCCCTGAGAGCCTTTCACATATATCACGTCGCCTGGTTTGATGAGTGTCTCGAGAGCTTGTGCCGCTGCATCGGCATCTTGCACTTCGATGATGCGGGTATCTTTCATGCCACCTTCTCGTGCTGAGTCGGCAATAGTTTTTGCGCGCACGCCAACGGTCATGAGTGCATCCGTTTTTTGTGCCACGAGGCGGCCAATCTTCTCATGTTCTTTTATAGAGTAGCGGCCAAGTTCGAGCATGTCGCCAATAACAGCAATGCGGCGCTTTGCACCATGCACACTGCCGAGTGACTCAAGACCTTCAGCAACGGCAAGAGGTGAAGCATTGTAGGTGTCGTCGATGATGGTGGTGTCGTTTGCCCCCTCTATGAGGCGCATGCGCCCCGGAGGGGTGCTGTGAGGCAGGTAGGAGGCAACCGCTCGTGAAAGCGGAATGCCAAGCACGCCCGCCACAGCAAACGCTGCACATGCGGTGGCGGCGTTGTGTGCTCCAAGAGAACCCATGTCCTGCACCATGATGCGCTCTGTGCCATGAGTCACGGCGTACTGGTACCCTGTTGGCTGACCATCGTGATACATAATAGTACCGCTGTTTGCCATGTATGGTGATGCTGTTTTAATGCCGAAGCCGATAGAGGTGCACGTAACATTGGCAAGTGCCGCTTTGATATTCTCGTCGTCATTGTTAAACACCACGGTCCCACCATCCTTGAGCGCTTTCACGAGCTCCATTTTTTCTGCGATGACCGCTTCAGGGGTTTTAAAATATTCCACATGCACGGGCACATCTGGAAAACGCGTGAGTACCACGACATCGGGGCGCACGAGTGTGGCGAGACGCTTCATGTCGCCTGGGCGGTCGACACCCATTTCAAGTACGAGCCAAGAAGGATACTCACGCGCAAAGAGCGCAATCGCCAACCCTTCAACAATATTAATGAGCCACCCGATGGGGCTCGACCATGCATTAGGGAGTCCTAAAATAGTGAGCGGCACACCAATATCGGAGTTGAAACTCTTTTCGCTCTTGCGTGCAGAGACTTCGGGGTGAATCACCGTATAAATCGCATCCTTCGCAGATGTTTTGCCTACGTTCCCGGTGACGCCAATAATCTTAGGCTTTTTACGTGAGAGAAGAATACGTGCTTCGTAAAAGAGAATGGTCTCTATGAGGCGCTTTAATTGCTGTTTCATACGGTATCGTAGCAACCATTCTCGCACGAGAAGCGCTGTTTTAAAAATGTGAAAAAAGAGCTCCCTTTCTACCTGTCGGGAGGTATGTCGTAGTAGTTGAGGAGGAAGTTCGTCATGTTGATAAAGGGGTCGGTGAGGGTTTCCGAGGCATACTGTACGTCTTTTGGCTCAACGGTATAGAGGAATACAATAAATTTTGGGTTATATGACGGGAAATACCCAAAGAATGAGTGGAGATAGCGGTCGTCGTAGTAGCCGCCACTTTCTGGGTCGGCAATCTGAGCTGTGCCGGTTTTTGCCGCCACGCTATAGCGCTCGTTTTTCTTTGCTCCGCCGCGAAGCGCCTTGTCTACCACCACGGTGAGCATGCGAGAAATTTCCTCGCTCGTGCCTTCATTGAATACACGCTTTGGATCCGGCTGAGAGATTTCTTGTGTAGTACCGTCCTTCAGACGAATTTTTTCCACCAAGTGCGGCGTCACCAGGAGGCCGCCATTTCCGAGTGTGGCAAGTGCGCGTACCCCTTCGATTGGTGTCATAGCAATGCCCTGCCCAAACGATGCTGTGGCGTATTCAATGTCGCGTGGGCTCTCCAGGTTATCGATGCGACCATGAGTTTCGTTCGGGAGGTCAATGCCGGTTTCTGTGCCAAGATCGAGTGCGGTGAAATATTCACGGAAACGCTTGCGGCCCATCGTCTTTACAATGTGCGCCACGCCGGTGTTGAGAGATTGGTTCAGCACCTCTTGCATAGGCACCGTTCCGCGGCCCTTCTTGTCGAAGTTGTAGATGGTATAGCCATCCATCTCGAGTGATCCTGCGTCGTAGTAGGTTGATTGTGCGGTGATGGTTTGTGCATCAAGGCCCGCTGCCACCGTGAGCGGTTTGATGATGGAGCCAAGCTCATAGAAGTCTTCAACCAGGGGGTTTCTGAAGCGCGCAACGTCTACCCCATTTCGATTGTTGAGGTCAAAGCCGGGCACAATGGACATGGCCAAAATAGCACCTGTGTGTGGGTCCATCACGATGCCACCAGTGAGTTTTGATGAAAGTTTTTCGTGTACTGCCGTAAGTTCCGCATCAAGCATGCGCGACACGGTCGGTTCGAGAGTAGTGATGATGTCTGCTTCCTGGTTTTTTTGTGCATCGAAGTTGAAGATACCGAGGTTGCCAAAGACTTCAGCGAAAAAGTTCACTGACACTGCCTCCTTGCCACGAATGAGGCGGTCGTTGTAGTAACGCTCGAGGCCATAGCGACCCACAAGCTCGTCGCCGTCATACCCCACAAAGCCTATCGCGTGGGATGCCAATTTCTCGCCCGGATATACGCGCCACTGGTCGCGGTACATGCGCACGCCTGGTATCTTGAGCGACTTAATACGCTCTGCATCTGCCTCACTGATACGTGTTGCCACTTCCTCGTAGGTATCATCTTTCTTCGATGCACGAGCCAAGAAATCATCTTTATCGATAGTAACGATGGTGGAAAGTTCACGATATGCTGCCTCAGCATCGGTGATATCGCCGGGATTTATAGCAAGTAAAAAGCCGCTCTTGAGTGCCGCTGCTGAAACTTCCTCACCGTCCTTGGTGGTCATGTAGATGGTGCCACGATCAAAGATGTCGCTTGCAGTGTGCACATACTGTTTGGTGGCAAGGTCTTGGTACGTCTCGCTATGCAGCACTTGTATTTGATAGAGGCGTAAAATGAGAATAAGCGCAATACAAAGAATTGCGCCAGTGATAATGCGAATGCGTACTATGCTAGAAGACCTCATGTGAAAATCTATCTGAAGTTGCCGTGTAGGGTATATAGATTTTACTCAACGCTTAGCTTTCGTCATTACGTGAGAGTACCAGGTTTTCAGCATTCTTTGAAACAAAGGTCTTCTCACCGCCCTTCATGAATCCTCGCTCAAGCGCCTCTGCTTCCGTGATGCGTGAGCGGGCTACAATGTATCGACTCTCAAGATCTGCAAGTGACGCGTTCGCGGTGCGGATTTCCTGGTCGATTTCTTGACGCATCACGACGTTCACAATCGAGACAGAGAGAAAGTATACATAGAGTGAAAAGGCAACCATACAGAGCGTCGCTGCCACCATAAGAGTGGTACGTTCACCACCGTAGAGAGATGGCTTTATGGCGCGTGCTGTATATTTACGTTGCAATTTCATGTTTTCTCAAATATGCGTAGTTTTGCGCTGCGTGCGCGAGGGTTCTCTTGTAATTCTGCGTCGGTTGGTGTGAGGGGCTTTTTGATCGGGTTGATCCCCTCGCCTTTCTCTACGTGTGCTTTGAATGTGTGCTTGACGATGCGGTCTTCAATGGAGTGGAACGTGATGATGGCGAGCCGACCACCGGGCACTAAGAGCGCAATAGATTTCTCTATGAACTCCGTGAGTGCTCCCAGCTCATCGTTCACTGCAATGCGGAGCGCCTGGAATGTTTTTGTCGCTGGATGTAGCTTCCCTTTCCGTGGCATCGCTTGAAGGATGATGTCGGCAAGCGCACCGGAAGTTTTGATGGTGGCTGTTTCGCGTGCCGCAACGATTGCGCGAGCTATTTTGCGAGAGTGACGCTCGTCGGCATAGCCGTACAGAACATTCGCAATGTCTTCCTCCTTCCAACCATTCACGATATGGTGTGCGGTGAATGCATAGGTTGCCGGGTCACCGTAGGTCATAAGGAGTGGCTCGTCACGGTTAAACGAGAATCCTCTCCCCTCGTAGCCTTCTGCTGTTTCAAACTGATTCGTGCTCCAGCCAAGGTCGGCGAGGATGGCATTCACCTTAGAAACTCCTTCCGTCTGCACTACGTGGTCGATGTTGCGAAAGTTGGCTTCGTGCACATGCACCTGCGGCGCGTCTTTCATGCGTTCGCGGAGCGCAGCACATGCTCGTGGGTCGATGTCGATGGAAATGAGCTTTCCCTCAGTGTTCACCAACTCTGCAATGCGCGCCGAGTGCCCCCCACCGTTTGCTGTAGCATCAACCACGACCGAACTAGGCGCTACAAGTAGCGCGTCCACAGCTTCGCGTGCCATGACGGTAATGTGTCCGGACATATGGTTGTGAATACCTCCCTGCCATCATCCACTCGTGAGCCCGTTGTGGAGTACTCCACTAAAGTACGCCAATTTCTCCGAGCTTCTCCGCGAGCTTGTCTGCGTCTCGTTCGATGCGACGCTTGTAGTCGCTCCAACGCTTCACATCCCAGATTTCTACCCGATCATGGATACCCGCGAGCACGACCTTTTGGCCAAGCTCTGCGAATTCTTTTAAGAAATCCGGAATAAGAATGCGACCTGCTGCGTCCACTTCTGCTTCTACCGCCCCTGAGAGGAAAAATCGGTTGAATCCTCTTGTGTCCGCCTGCCCAAATGGCAGACGACCGATTTTGTCGGTTATCGTCTGCCACTCAGAGAGCGGATATACGAAGAGACAGTTATCGAGTCCGCGAGTAATCACGACTCCTTCCCCAAGCTCTTTCCGCCATTTGGCAGGAAGAGACAGTCGTTTCTTGGGGTCGAGAGCATGTGTATATTCGCCTATGAGCATAGTTTAACTTCGACAACATCCGATATCCTCCAGTAGAACCTGCACATTTGCGAAACTTCTTTGTTGCTAAGTCGCTCACTTCCGCACAATAGGTCTACTATTGCTTGGTCGTTCCCTTCTGTCGCGCCTCGAACTTTCATCAAATGTGCAGGTTCTACTTTTCTGGAATGATACCACTATCTCCCACCACTCCCCTATTTTATACCACTACCTCCCACCGTCAACCACACTTATACACATAGCACCCCACTTGTGTATGAAAACGGGGCGCGAACGAAGTTCGCGCCACACTCTGTGTTGGTGACAAAAAATCGCCGACCTCAATGGTCGGCGATGGGTGTTACGTGCTCTTTCGATGGAGCAGGCTCGCATAGTCTCGCGGGAGCTCATATCCCGCCCGGGTGACGAGGCGTTGCATGGTGGGATATGCTGCGTCGAGCGTGGGAATGAAGCGTGGGTTCGCCAAGCTTTTTTGCGCCAGCATGCGCGCCCACCTATCGATGAAGGCTTGGCCACCGCGGAGCTCTACATACCGTGCCAGACGGTCGATGAAGTGCCCACGGCGCACCACGGTAATTTGGGCCATCACCGCAAGAATGCACGACAGCAGCATAAAGCCGTAGACAATCACTCGCGCAGCAACGACGCCTTGGTGTGTGACGTACGGCATCACTTCCTTTTCAAACACAAAGCCAAGCAGTACTGCCGCCACCAAGGTGATGGTAGCGATGTTTCCGGCAATGGCACGGCGTATGACGGTCAGACCATCTGGAGTGTCGCCAAGAAGCGACGCTTTTTTTGTATGACTCACGTGAGTCTCCTTTCTGATAGATATGTACGTTCTGCTCCTTGTGACGCTGTGCGCACAGAAATCTTTCAAAAACACCAGCATTATGCTGGTGTTGGGCACGCGCCTGTTATCCGGTGATGGTGGCAATGCGGCTCAAAACCATGTCTTTTGAAAGTGTCGAGAGGAACCAGCCAAGCTTCGGGCCACTGTCTTTGCCTAAAAGCATGCGGTAGAACGGGGTGAAGAAATCCTTAGGAGAAATGCCCGATGACTCCTTAACACCATGGAGTGCAGCATGAATGGTTTCTCCATTCCATTCCCCCACTGCTGCGAGCGCATCATACGCAGCGGAAAGCGCACCCTTCTGCGAATCAGTTAGCTCATAAGCATTCTCGGGTACGGTCTCTTGAAGTACGAAACGGAATTGCTCTGGTGCACAGGTGGTGAGCCATGTCTTTGCATATGCTTCGCGAAGCGCAATTTCCTTGAGGTCGGCTTCCGTCAGTGCCGAACCTTTCATTGCCTCAACTTCTTTTACCGTATCGAGGTGTGGCATTTGCACCAGGAACGCTATCTGTGAGAAACGCGGTAAGAAGCGTTGTTTCAAAAGCTCAGTGTCACTCACAAGGTGCGTCTTTTGAAACACGCGGGTGTCATCGTCATGGAGTCCACCATCACCTTCGGTTACCTGGCCGTGTGTTTCTGCTGCCCAATACTTCGTGGCTATCTTATCGTAGTAGTCGAACAGGAGTGGAATGGTGTCCCCTTCGGGGTCGATGTTGATTTGGCGTCCAATGTCTGCCTTGATGAGGAGAAGGCGCAGCATGTGCGGCGGAAGCAGGTCGGCAATTTCACGCGCAGAAGCGCCAGCACCCTTTGACGATGACATCTTTGCACCACCTACGAGGAAAAACTCGTTGGCGATACCGTACGGTGCTTGATACAGAAACACTTCTTTTGCAATGCGGTTAGCCACTTGGCGCGAGCCACCCTTAGTGTAGTGGTCTTTGCCGCCCCCTTCAAAGTGGACGCCATTTGCCACAAACTTAGCCGCCCAGTCTACCTTCCACTGAAACTTCGCGTTGCCATTAAATGGTGAGATGGTGCCTTCATGGCCACAACCCTCCGTCCAATCCACGGCGTTCACGCGGCAGATATAAGAAGCCATTTCTCCATCAAAGGAGGTGATGCTGGTGGTAGAGAGCTTTCCACACTGCTCACAAATAACATTGAGTGGGTACCACGTATCTGGCTTATCACTTCCGGATTCTTCCTTGTAGATTTTTCGTATGAGGTCACGCTTTTCTATAGCTACTTTGATGAGCTCGTTCATACGGCCAGAACGGTAGAGCTCGCTTGCACGGTAGACTCGTGGAATGAAACCTACTTCTTCCATCACCTCGAGGTACTCGCGGCCATAGTATTCTGCGAAGTTGGCGCTAGAACCATCTGGTGCAGGAATGGTGTAGAGCGGCTTTCCCATGTGTGGTAAGTAGGTGTCGCGGTCAAGGTAGGTGGGCAGGCCGTCCATGGGGTCGAAGTCGTTAAGTTCAAAGAGGAAGGTGGCAGGAATGTTGCGCTCTCTGAGTGTTTCGTACACCAGTGCATGCAAAGATGCAGAGCGAAGCGAGCCCACATGCACGCGGCCTGAGGCTGTCTTTTCATCGCGCACAATAAGTGGCTCACCTGAAGCAATAATGTGCTTATAGCGCGCTACGGTTTCGTCGGCTGCTTTGTCTGCCCAGAACATCCCCCTATCCTATAGGAAAACAGAGCACATGACAAAAAACAAAAAACGGCGTCCACTTAGGGACGCCGTACTGCTTCACTACCTGCGCGTGAAACTGAGCTCAAATGAAGAAGATGGATGTACTTCAAAACCATGCGACAGCAGTATCTTGTTTGGAAGTGTGTGCTCGCGTGTGGAGGTGATACGAAGAGCACTTACCCCACCCTGCCGTGCAATGTTGATGCACCTTGCAAGAAGTGTTGAGCCGACACCTTGATTCCGATGCTCTGGATGTACGCCGAGCACTTCAAGCTTTGCAACACGACCCTCTTTGAGTGAGCTGAAGTACAGCATCACTGCGAGCCCGACAACAGCACCATCATTCTTGGTTGCAGTCAGGATGACGTGCCCTTCTCGCAACATGTTTTGTATGTGTCTTCTCACCACATCACCTTGTTGTGTGCTCGATATTCCCGCAAGTGTGGAGATGTCATGCAGACTCGCAGAGTCAGGCGGTTCGGTAAGTATGCTTATGATGTATGGCATCAAAAATTCCTTCTCAAAGAGCAAGACCGGAGTGGACTATACCACAGTGTTTAAGCAGAATAAAACCGCACGTTTGCACATGCAGTTTTGTATACTTTCACCTACACAACGATACTATGTTGGAATCCACCGGGAACTTTGAGGAGTACGCTCCCATCTTCCGCAACAAGTGAAGTTGTTACCTTCTCCTCGGCTTCGGTAAGAAGAACTTCGTTGCCCTGTACTTTTGGAACAAGCGGAAGGCACTCACCCCCAGCATCGTACCGCTCAATCTGGAGTACTGGTTTGAATACTCCTTCATTCTCTACACAGAGAACATCATCGACAACTTTGAACATGAACAATCCTCGTCTTTGGTTTTCTCGCGAAACTATACCACAACAAAAAAAACAGACACGGAGGTGTCTGTTTTTTATGTAGACCGACTATTTGATCTCGAGAACTTTGTACACTTGCTTGCCACTTGGCGTGTCAAAGGTGAATGAATCGCCCTTTGCCTTGCCCATGAGCGCTTCACCGAGCGGTGAAAGGTAGGAAAGTTTGTGTTCGTGGATGTTGGCTTCTTCGCTGCCCACGATAGTGTATGCATGATTCTCCTTTTCCCCCTGCTTCTGGATGGTGACGGTGTTACCAAGGCCTACTACTTCTCCGCGTTTTGCAGTAGAAACAATCTTTGCCTGCTTGATAACGCCTTCAAGGTGACCGATGCGTTCCTCAATCGCTGCCTGCATGTCGCGGGCCTCCTGGTACTCTGCGTTCTCTGAGAGGTCGCCGAGTGAACGTGCGTATTCGAGGGACTCTGCAACTTCCTTGCGTCGTACGGTCTTTAGGTGCTCGAGCTCCTTTTTGAGCTCTTCGAACTTCTCCGGCGTGAGGAATGCATTGTGCGAATCAGTCATAGT
>JBJOQE010000023.1:0-3160 GCA_046050105.1 Candidatus Parcubacteria bacterium | reverse complement strand
TATTGACACTGAGAAGCCCAATTTATGGACAATTACCACTCAATACTTTAATTACACATCCTATATCTTCTCAATAATCGGTCTTGTACTAATGGTTGCCTTCGGAGTTGCAAATGTCAGCCATTAATAATTATTTTATGGAAGAAAAAAAGACTTTCGCCAATCCAAGCACAAGTATACCTGCGACTGAAATAGTGCAGCCTGGCTCATAACGAGCGAAGATAACACCTCAAGGCTGATATTTCGGCGCGAGTGCAGGTAGCCGTTTCAGTAGAGCGAGCACCACCCGAGAAAAGACTTGCGCAGATGCGCTGGCTGGTACGAGGCGTACCTTTGGTGACTATAAGGAACCAACGCCTCGGCAGCAGCATCGAGCATAGCGCTGACGGTGCTGGCCGTCAGACAGCGGTCTTTTCGCAGGGTGGGGCGAGCGGCCCGTTACCCACACCCACCCCCGCAACCCCCTTGCGGGGACAAGGATTTGACGGAGGGGGGCCTTTTCTGGTATATTTTACGCATTGCAAATCTGCCGAGTGAGTCCTGGAGGAGCGGGGTTGCGAGGGAAAAAAGCAGGAGGGGAGGGTCAAAACACATTTAATAAGGATGCTTTCTACAACTCGGTAAGGAGGTACGGCTTTCTCTCGCTTCAGGCGGGATGTTTTTCGTATCGCTTCCGTGGAGTGGTTGGTGTCGCGCGGGGTAATTGTTATAGACGCTATGTCGACACAGCGAAACAAAGCGCTTCCGAAGAAGTACTTCACCAAGTACCGGGTGCCGCAAGTTGATTTGCCGGACCTCATCGAGCCACAGCGGGAGTCGTTCCGTTGGTTTATTGAAGAAGGCCTTAAGGAAGTCTTTAAGGAGTTTTCTCCTATCGCCGACTACTCTGAGAAGAAATTCGAGCTCTACTTTAAGAAGTATGAACTCGGCACACCAAAGACTACTCCTGAGTATGCCAAGGAGAACAAGCTGACGTACGAAGCACCGCTTCGCGCGACGGTACTCCTCAAGAACAAGACCTTTGGCGGTGAGAAGGATCAGGAGATCTTCATGACCGACGTGCCGATGATGACGAAGCACGGTACGTTCATCATCAACGGTGTTGAGCGCGTGATTGTGCCGCAGCTCGCTCGCTCGTATGGTATCTTCTTTACCTCGGCTGAGTCGAAGGGAAAGACCTACTTCGGTGCGAAAATCATCCCTGCGCGCGGCGCATGGGTTGAGATTGAGTCTGAAAGCGACGGTGCGATTTATGTGAAAATCGACCGCAAGCGTAAATTCCCCGTTACGTCGCTCCTTCGTGTGCTCGGTGCAAAATCTGAAAAAGAGATGGCCCCTCTCTTTAAGGGTATTGAACACGGTGAAGAGTACTTGAAGAACACCCTCGCCAAAGACCCTGCAGAATCAGTGGACGACTCATATGTTGAAATCTACAAGCGCCTCCGCGACGGTGACCTTGCCACGGTAGAAAATGCACGTGAGTTCGTTGATTCTATTTTCTCTCCACTTCGCTACGACCTTTCTGAGATTGGTCGCCACCACTTTAACGAGCGCTTTGAACGCCCAACCAACTCAAAGGCAATTTCAGACCGCACGGTGACGATTGAGGACATCAAGATTATCTTGGGTCACATCATCACGCAGAACCACACTCCGGGTGCACTTCCTGACGACATCGACCACCTCGGCTTCCGCCGTGTTCGCTACTTCGGCGAAATGATCCAGCAGCGCATCCGCGTGGGTCTTACCCGTATGAAGCGCAACATCCAGGACCGCATGTCGACGATTGAGTCTGAGACATCGCTTCCTATCCAGCTCGTGAACCCACGCCCACTCCAGGCCGTGATTAAGGAGTTCTTCACGACAAACCAGCTTTCTCAGTTCATGCAGCAGCAGAATATTCTTGCTGAACTCGAAGGCCTCCGTACGCTCTCGGCGCTTGGTCCC
This sequence comes from Candidatus Parcubacteria bacterium, assembly GCA_046050105.1. Lineage (GTDB taxonomy): Bacteria > Patescibacteriota > Minisyncoccia > Phycocordibacterales > UBA918 > JAYQPD01. The sequence goes on along the minus strand of JBJOQE010000023.1, from coordinate 1,213 downwards.
GGCGGTTTGACCCGCGAGCGCGCCGGCTTTGAAGTGCGCGACGTGCACCCATCGCACTACGGCCGCCTCTGCCCAATCCACACTCCTGAAGGTCCGAACATCGGTCTTATCCTTCGTCTTTCAATGTACTCACGCGTCAACCGTTTCGGTATCATCGAAACCCCATACGCAAAGGTGGTGAAGGGTGTGGTGACCGACGAAATTGTGTACATGAACGCACACGAGGAAGAGAAGCACACCATTGCACATGCAGCGGTGGCGCTTAATGAAAAGGGAAAGATCCTCTCTCCGCAGATCGAAGTACGCAAGCACGGCGAGCCAAATCTTGTTACTGCCGATGAAGTTGACTATATGGACATCGCGACGAACCAGGCGTTCTCGATTGCTACCTCGATGATTCCGTTCGTGAACCACGACGACGCAAACCGTGCACTTATGGGTTCAAACATGCAGAAGCAGGCAACGCCATGTCTCGTTCCTGAGGCACCGCTTGTTGCTACCGGCGTTGAAGAACTTGCAAGCCGCGACACCGGCCGTCTCATTGTGGCGTCTGAACCAGGCGAGATTATCGAAGTGGATGCCCGCCACATTGTGCTCAAAAACAAAGACGGCAAGAAGTTTGAATACGCACTGGCGTCATTCGAGCGCACCAACGACTTCTCTGCTTTCTACCACCGTCCTTCAGTGTCCGTTGGCGACAAGGTAAAGCGTGGTGATGTACTTGCAGACACCTCTTCAACCGACAACGGCCAGATGGCACTCGGCCAGAATGCACTCGTGGCATTCATGAGCTGGAGCGGCGCAAACTACGAAGACGCTATCATCATCTCCGAGCGCCTCGTAAAGAACAGCAAGTTCTCGACCATTCACATGGACGAGCTTGAGGTTGCGGTGCGCGACACCAAGCTTGGCGCTGAAGTAACCACACCGGACATTCCTAACGTTTCTGAGGCAAAGCTCCGCAACTTGGACGAAACCGGCATCATTCGCATTGGTGCGGAAGTTCGCCCTGGCGACATTCTCGTGGGTAAGGTAACGCCAAAAGGTGAAACCCAGCTGACCCCTGAAGAGCGCCTCCTTCGTTCTATCTTCGGTGAGAAGGCAAAGGACGTGAAGGACACTTCACTTCGCCTTGAAGCGGGAAAGCGCGGCCGCGTTATCGGGGTTAAGGTATTCTCTCGCGAGAATGGAGACCAGCTCGACAGCGGTGTCA
>JBJOQE010000022.1:0-18720 GCA_046050105.1 Candidatus Parcubacteria bacterium | reverse complement strand
AAAATCGAACAAAACTGCTTTGATTACCTGGACCATTTTCGTCTCCTATTCTTCTGCTACAATGCCACAATTTTGACTATAGCGCAATAGCGTGCTATAGTGCTTGAGAAATGGCGATTTTGCCATAGCTCACCAGTTCATCAAAAGGGAGATATGAAATGTCCGCAACGAAAAGCCTGGCCCGTGTGTTGGAGGAATACCCTAACTTTTCACCCGGATGGACCGCATTCGTAAACGGTGAGCCGCAGCCACCAGACACCATCGTGTCGCTGCGGCACCCTAATTTTGGGAGTGTTGAGCAGGCGGTAGTTATGAAAGCTGACGGTACGCCATCGTTTGATCGGCCTCTCTACATCGAAGCACCATTTGGCCAAACCGTGCTGTATGGATACGGCAAGGATGGAAAGACACGTCTTGGGCTTGTTGTACAAGAGCGTCCTCACGCCGATGTTCCAGGAAACGAAAACTACGACAGATATAATCGTGCGGTTTTGTTCATGACCTGCGTCATGGGTTTCAAGGACAAAATTCGTGGCAAGCTTGAGGAAGACCTAGCCACGGCGCGTCGTGAGATGAAAGAAGAAATGGGAACGGCTATGATTCTCTCCGAATGGGAGCATCAAACGGGCCATAACCCGTCGCCATCGTTCACTTCCACCTGGGGCGCGGTGACCGCACTTCAGATCGATCTTTCATCACTCGTTGAAGCGGGTCACGACCCAAACGAACCGCTTGCTGGTCGTTTTTGGCTCACCGTGCGTGAGTGGAAGGACGCGGTAGCACGAGGGTATTTTACGTTTGCTAATGGGCGAGTGGCCTACACGTGCTACGACGTGTCCGTCGGTGCTGTGCAAATGTTTCTTTCCGCACATCCCGCCATCGAACGCGAGGCGTTCGAATAACGAAACCATGTCGCCAAGGGAATACCTCGGCGACTTTTTGTGTGTGAGTATGGTATATAAGAGTACGTATGAATCCCGTTAGAAATCGCGAACCAAGGGGTGCATCACTGACCACAGTTGAAAAACGCATTACAACTAATTTTTTAGTGGCTGCGACAGTTCTGTTCGCGCCCTATTTCTAACGGGATGAAAACAGCACTTATCACGGGCTCTGCGGGGCTTATCGGCTCTGAAGCCGCACGCTTTTTTGCACAGAAAGGGTATCGCATTGTCGGTATCGACAACGATATGCGCAAGTACTTTTTTGGTGACGAAGCTTCAACTTCATGGAATGTCACCAAGCTTGAGGAAGAGCTCGGCGATGCCTATGTGCACGTGACGGCAGACATTCGCGACAGAGAAGTAATAGAGCAGTTGGTGCAACAGTACACGCCAGACATCGTGATACACACTGCAGCACAACCGTCACATGACTGGGCAGCAAAAGAGCCGCACACGGATTTTTCAGTGAATGCCGTGGGCACACTCACGCTGCTTGAGGCGGTGCGTTTATATGCTAAAGAGGCTACGTTTATTTTCACCTCTACCAATAAGGTGTATGGCGATGCACCGAATGCACTGCCCCTTATTGAAGCAGAGACGAGGTGGGAAATTGACGAAACCCACACTTTCTATAACGGCATCAATGAGTCAATGTCGATAGACCAAACACTTCACAGCGTATTTGGGGCCTCGAAGGTAGCTGCGGATGTGATGGTGCAAGAGTACGGAAAATACTTCGGCATGAACACCGGTGTGTTTCGTGGCGGTTGCCTTACGGGCCCCATGCATTCGGGAGCGGCACTCCACGGCTTTCTCGCATACCTCATCAAGTGTGTAGCTGAAGAAAAGGCGTACACGATCAATGGCTATAAAGGGAAGCAGGTGCGCGACAACATTCACGCACACGACCTCGTTTCTATGTTTTGGCATTTTCATCAGAACCCCCGAAAAGGAGAGGTCTATAACGCAGGTGGTGGTCGTCGCTCGAATGTGTCTATGATGGAGGCCATAGCGAAGGCTGAGGCACTGCTTTGCACCAAGGCGCAAGTAACCTACTCCGACACGGCGCGTACAGGAGATCATATCTGGTATATCTCTAATCTCGCTAAATTTGAACAGCATTACCCTGAATGGAAGCAAGAATACGATATCGACACTATCATTGAGGAAATTGCCGCAGTGGCCAAAGCGCGTGCACATGCGTAGGGTATATAAGACCCCATTACTCGGGGAAAGGAAGGGTGACGGGCTGCCGGGCATAGTGGTATAGTTGCAGGCATTATAAGTCTCGCTCTGGAGCAGCATACACAAGGCGTGTATGCCCGGCAGCGAGAGTTGTTTTAGCAAGTAACTTCTCACGGGATGAAAGACATCTTACGCGGCGTGGTCCTTACCGGCATATTTCTAGTACCGTTTCTCCCACTCATGGTGGCAGACTCACTGTTCTTTCCTTTTATTACGGGAAAGAACTTTGCATTCCGCATACTGGTGGAAGTTATCTTTGCCGCATGGGTCGTACTCGCCTTCCTCGATCGTTCATACAGACCTAAATTCTCGTGGGTACTCGGTGCCTTTATGTGGTTTGTGGGCATTATGTTTGTCGCCAACCTGATGGGTGAGTCGCCACATAAGAGCTTCTGGTCTAACTATGAGCGTATGGAGGGCTACGTGGCACTGGTGCACCTCTTCCTCTACTTTGTGGTTATCGGATCGACACTCACGACCACAAAATTGTGGCGTGCATTTTTCGCTACCTCTATTGGGGTTGCCTGTCTGATGTCTCTCTACGCATTTGGCCAGATCGGTGGTGCGATTCAGATCAACCAAAGCGATACGCGTGTTGATGCACGCATGGGCAACGCTGCATACCTCGCTATCTATATGCTTTTTCATGTGTACTTGGCGCTGCTTATGCTCACCAAGGCTACATCCCGCAACATGCGAATCTTGTATGGAGTACTTGCGGCAACTTTTGTATTTGTCTTGTTCCAAACCGGTACGCGCGGTACGGCGCTTGCACTCGGCGGGAGTGCGCTTATGACCACTGGATATATCGCACTCTTTGCAAAAGATAGCCCATTAGTTCGTAAAATAGCTGCTGCAGGCGTGCTTGCTGTCGTGGCGATCGTGGGCCTATTCATTCTGGTGAAAGATACAGAGTTTGTTCGAACGACTCCCAACCTCTCCCGTATCGGTACGATTTCTTTTAAGGAAGCTGAAACACGCTTTACCATCTGGAAGCTTGCTATTGAAGGGGTAAAGGAGCGCCCTATTCTCGGTTGGGGCCAGGAGAACTTCAACTATGTCTTTAACAAACACTACAAAGCATCGCTGTATGCACAAGAGCCCTGGTTTGACCGCGTGCACAATCTTGTATTCGATTGGCTGATAGCGGGCGGTCTTCTTGGCTTTCTGGCGTATGCCTCGATTGTGGGCGCCACGCTCTTCTATGCTACGGTGCGTCCTCTCTATCAGCGCTACAGCGATACCTTCACAGTGACCGAACGTGGTCTTATTCTCGGTGTGCTTGCCGGTTACATCGCACACAACCTCTTAGTGTTCGACAACCTCATTTCGTACACCCTCTTTGTAGCGGTTGTAGCAATGGTGCATGCGCGTGTCGGAAATAGCATCCCTGCAATTGCGGAGACAGAAGTAGAGGAGTCAATCGTGAAGAACATTGTGGCTCCTACTGTCCTCGTCATACTTCTCGGTAGTGTATATCTCGTGAACATTCCGGGCATCCAGGCTGCTGGCGATCTCATCAAAGGATTCCAGTCGGCAACACCTGAAGCGCAGTATCAGGCGTTCGACCAAGCGCTCAGTCGCGGTTCGTTTGGGATGCAGGAGATTCGTGAACAGCTGACCCGCATTACACAGACTGTCGTGCAAGATCAAAATCTAGCTGCGCGCGTTGCGCAGCAGTACCCGACACTCTCGGTAGATGAGCGCGCGGCAAAAGTGACAAAGGTGCGCGATATGTTCCTCAATCGCGCAGATGAAGAACTTCGAAAGCAGATGCAAGAAACACCCGACGATGTGCGCATCTTAGTTTTCCAGAGCTCGTTCTTACGTGTTGCAGGGAAGTCAAAGGAGGCGATTGAGGTTCTTGAGCGCGCAGTAGACCTCTCTCCTGAGAAGCAGCAGACGCAGTTTGAGCTCGGCCTTGCACTTCTCCAAGATGGTCGCACAGCTGACGCGCTTACACGTTTCAAGACTGCATACGAGCTTGAACCGAAGAACGACCAGGCACGTATATTCTACGCCGCTGCAGCTATCTACTCGGGTGACAAAGCACTTCGCGATTCACTTATTACCAAAGATTTTGAGGCGCAGTTTGTACAAAGCGATGTCATCTTGCGCGCACTGTACGACACTAAGCAACTCGATGAACTTGCAGGCGTTCTTGAAAAACGCATAGCGTACTCGCCAAGTGATGTGCAACTCCGCGTCTCGCTTGCCGCTGTGAAGCGAGAACAAGGTGACACTGCAGCAGCAATTGCCGTTCTTGAAAAAGCGATTGCCGATTTGCCCGACTTTAAAACTCAGGGTGAGCAGTACTTAGAGCAGCTCCGCTCAGATATCACTCCCGGCAGGTAGTACGGAACTCAGACGGTAGGAAAATGTTCGACTGACGAAGTCGAACATTTTTTGTACTTGTGTGGAAATATGGCAGTGGTAGAATATGCAGGTGAGTGCCACAATCTGTGACGCTTCAAAATGAAAGTCTCGCAAAGTCCCCGGGGTGGGGGCTTTTGCGTATCTGAAGTGCTGGTAGCACTTCAGATACGCAAAAGGACCTTGCGAGCAACTTTTGTGCGAAGCAACAAAAGTGGCCACAAGGTGTACTGCCCCTGTAAGGGGGTTGCGTTCGCTATTTCACCACGAATTCTGAAGTGAGACATATCAGATACGCAAAAGGACCTTGTGAGCTTATTTTTTACCCCAAGGGTACTGGGTTTTCTTACTCGCAGACTGATAAGTAAGGCATATACAGGACGTGTATAAGCTCCCCACCGACCAATGGTGGGCTTTTTATTTTTGTTATACTCTTATGCAGAGCTCGCGCTTATGCACGGCTAGCGGCGGCACTCACATTATGACTTTCATTTATTTTGGAGTTTCGCACCCGCTAGCCTTGCATCGATACGAGCTTAAAGAAAACCACTATGCATATTGAAGCGAACATTCCTCTTCGCAACCATACGACGTTTCACATCGGCGGTAACGCCGATGCTTTTGTTGTAGTGCAGAGCGAAGCGGAGTTGGTGGAGGCGGTCACCTATGCACGTGAGACACATCAGCCTATCACTATTCTTGCGGGCGGTTCCAATATGCTTATCTCAGATGAAGGCATTCGTGGGTTGGTGATCAAGATAGCAATTCCTGACATCGACTATGAAGTTGTGCCGCCGTATGCGGCTTTGGTGCGCGTAGGTGCTGGCGTCATGCTTGATACGTTAGTGAAGGATACAGTTGCACGTGGGTATTGGGGGTTGGAAAACCTTTCGGCCATTCCTGGCACGGTGGGCGCGACACCGGTGCAAAATGTAGGCGCATACGGCGTGGAGGTGGCATCACACATCGTTGCGGTCAAGGCGCTACATCTTTGCTCAGGTGAGTTTCGTATATTCACCAATGCCGACTGCAACTTCGGCTACCGCATGTCTTTTTTTAAAACACCGGAAGGTGCAGACTATGTGATTACTGAAGTAACGTTCTCGCTCTCAAAAGTGCCCACGCCGCATGTGCAGTACGCAGATCTGCGCCGCATATTTTCAGATCGTGATCCCTCACTTCAAGAAATACGCGATGCAGTGATACATATTCGTTCACAAAAATTTCCCGATTGGAATGTCATTGGCACCGCCGGTTCTTTTTTCAAAAACCCACACATACCACTTCGTGAATACCAGGCACTGCGTGAAAAGTATCCCGATGCGCCAGGCTACGACGACGGAAGAGGGTTGATTAAGGTGCCGCTCGGATGGATTATCGATAAAGTGCTGGGGATGAAGGGTGCGCGTGAAGGAAATGTAGGCACGTACGAGGCGCAGTCACTCGTGATGGTGAATCACGGTGGCGCAAAAGCAGTAGAGGTCGATGCGTTCGCGCGCACCATCGAAGAGCGTGTGAAAGAAAAAACAGGTATACATATCGAACGTGAAGTACGCATGTATTTATAATTATGCAGAGATAAAATTATCGTACATCTGTACGATAATTTTTTTAATAAATGTTTTTCCAAAATAAATTTTCTAAAATTTTTTTTTAGTTATCCACATAAAAAATATTTTTGTTATTGTGTGAATTTTTTTTTCGCAGATAATTGAATTACAAGCGTTCGTCACTCACACATGAGTTTGATGACGCGGTCGAAAATATAAATTTAGTAACGATCGCAAAAAAACTATCATGGCAGCAAAGAAGAAAGCAGTGAAGAAGGCAGCTCCAAAGAAGAAGGTTGCAAAGAAGGTGGTAAAGAAGGTTGCAAAGAAGACCACTGCAAAGAAGTCGACCAAGAAGCGCCGTTAGTCCACATAAAAAAGCACTCCGCGTATCGAGGAGTGCTTTTTTTGTTGCGTGCACATAGCTCTGTATAAATAGCTGCGCACTGTTGTCTTGAGGCGTTGTCTTGACACGTCGGTTCGGTACGTCGTACCGTACGGCGGTGGTCTGAATAGGTAATTCTGTGGTATTCTGCTTCGATGTCATTTTTAGATAGATTTTTTGGGAACCCGTACGACCGGGAACTTAAAGCAATAGCTCCGCTGGTGGCGCAGGTGGGTAGTTTTGAAGAGTCTCTTGTACCCTTGTCGGACGATGAACTTCGTGCGAAAACAGCAGTGTTTAAGGGACGTCTAGCACAGGGAGAATCTCTTGATGCATTGCTCCCTGAAGCTTTCGCAGTAGTACGTGAGGCGTCAAAGCGTGTACTCGGGCAGCGGCATTACGATGTGCAGATTATCGGCGGTGCTATCTTACACCGCGGAAAGATAACTGAGATGCGAACCGGTGAAGGTAAAACTCTTGTCGGAACCCTTCCCGCGTATCTCAATGCACTCACCGGTAAGGGTGTGCATGTGGTTACGGTCAACGACTACCTCGCACGCCGTGACGCAGTGTGGATGGGGCAAATCTATGCAGCACTCGGCATGACTGTTGGAGTCATTAATAATGCAGGGTCATATATATATGATGCAGGTCATGTCGATAGAGATGCAGCACGTGATGAGGAGGGGTCGTTCCGTGTTGTGTACGAGTTCTTGCGCGAAGCCACAAGGCGCGAGGCGTATGAGGCTGACATTACCTATGGCACGAACAATGAGTTTGGCTTTGATTACCTCCGCGACAACATCGAATACGAGGAGCGCGACTTGCGCCAGCGTGGCCACCATTTCGCTATTGTCGACGAAATAGATTCTATTCTTATTGATGAGGCGCGGACACCACTTATTATTTCTGCGCCGGGGCGCCAATCTGAAGATTTATACGGGCAGTTTGCTGCAATAGCTGCTAAGCTCAACCCTGAGGCAGATTATGTGGTAGATGAAAAGTTAAAGAGTGCGACACTCACTGATGCAGGTATTCATCACGCGGAGAGTCTGTTGGGTGTAGGAAATATATACACTGACAAGGGCATCAAGTATGTGCACCATCTTGAGACGGCAGTGCGTGCGCGTGCTCTTTTTCATAAAGATAAAGAGTATGTTGTGCAAGGCGGTGAGGTGGTGATCGTGGATGAGTTTACCGGGCGCCTGCAGCCAGGCCGTCGTTGGTCGGACGGCTTGCATCAAGCAGTGGAAGCCAAAGAGGGTGTCCACGTACGTGAAGAGTCACGAACATATGCCTCAATCACATTCCAAAATTATTTCCGCCATTACGAAAAACTTGCAGGCATGACGGGCACTGCGCTCACCTCAGCTGAAGAATTTTACACGGTGTACGGGCTCGAGGTGGTGCCGGTACCCACCAACCGCGCAGTCGCTCGTCTCGATAGAAACGATTATATTTTCCAGACAGAGAAAGGAAAGTTCGCGGCGATGGTGGAAAAGGTTCGCGAGGTGCATGCGAAGGGGCAACCCATTTTGGTAGGCACTGCATCAATTGATAAAAACGAAATACTCTCAGCGCTATTTACAGAGGCGGGCATACCGCATGAAATGCTCAATGCAAAAAATCATGAGCGTGAAGGAGAAATCATTGCCCAGGCAGGTGTGCGCGGCAAGGTGACACTTGCCACCAATATGGCAGGGCGTGGTGTCGACATCAAGCTTGGCGGCAACCCAACAACGCGTGAGATGACTGAGGAAGTGAAGGCGCTCGGTGGACTCTTTGTACTTGGCACTGAGCGTCATGAAGCGCGCCGCATCGATAATCAGCTCCGCGGCCGCGCGGGTCGCCAAGGCGACCCGGGTGAGACCCAGTTTTTTGTCTCGATGGAGGATCCGCTTATGCGCGTTTTTGCGGGCGATGCGGTGAAGAACATGATGGGCCGCTTCGGCATACCTGAAGATCAGCCTATCGAGAATCGTCTTATTACGCGCTCGCTTGAGTCGGCACAGGAACGCATCGAAGGGTTTAACTTTGATGCCCGCAAGCATGTCCTGGCATATGACGACGTGCTGAATAAACAACGTATGGCTATCTATGAGCGCCGTAGAAGGTTGCTTGTGGGCTCACACGAAGAGGTAGACATGGTGATGGCGGAGGTGGTGGCGCTCTACCCCGACGTAGCGTCTGTGGTAGCAGAGCGTCGGGAAAACCTTGGTGACGAAGGATGGTATACACTCGGCCGGCGACTCCTTCTCCAGATACTGGATGCGCTGTGGGTGGAGCATCTTGAGCTCATGGACTATACACGCTCGAGCGTGAATTTGCGCGCATATGGTCAGCGCGACCCACTCATTGAGTATCGTAAGGAAGCGAACCGTCTCTTTAATGAAATGCAGGCAGCCTTTCATGGCCGCATCGCTGAGTTTTTGCCGAAAGTAGTTGCGGAGGCGCTTGCGCGAGAAGAGGCAGAACAGAAGGCGGCGGTGAAACGCCTCACAGAAATGGGCGCAGTGTCTGGAGAGAAGGCGCCTGGGGGTGTGCCTGGGGCACCCAAGCCACATCGTAATGATGTCGTAATCATTACCAACGGAGTTTTGACACGCGAACTCAAATATAAAAAAGCAGAAGAGCTTTTGAGTACGGGTGCGTGGAAGATAGTCGCGAAATAATGTATCCACCTGAGAATATCACAAAAGCCGCGCACAGAGTGCGCGGCTTTTGTGATGAGCGAGAGGTCGACTCTCGGTGTGTCTCTTACGTCAGTATGCGATAGGCCGTCGTGCTCACCAATGTGACAATGAAAGAGCCAATGAGTGCAGGAATAAAACCTGCGACAACAAAGCCGGGAACGAGGTATGCAGCTAAGCCAAACATCGCAGCGTTGAGTACAAATGAGAATAGACCAAAGGTGAGTAGAGTAATAGGAAAAGTAAGGACCGTAAGTACCGGCTTCACACTGATGTTTAATGCACCGAGGATGAGCGCAGTAACGAGCGCTGTCGTGAGTGAGTCGATGGTTATGCCAGGAATAAAACGGGCAACCAGTAAAAGTGCAGCGGCTATACTCAGTATTTTAATTACCATATGTATCATATGCATTAAGTATAGCTCAAGATCACCCCCATTTCTTCATGTGTACGGAATCCCACAGGAAAGTACAGCGCGTATGGCGGCTCCTCAGTCGCAACCGGCAGTCATAATTCACGCAGGCGCATGACGCCGTGTCGTGGGGGGGCCGTCGACTTTTTTCGATTTCTATTGTATATTGCGTAGCTATGTTTGTAGATGAAATGACCATTACCGCACACGCGGGCAAAGGCGGCGACGGTGTCGTGCGGTGGCTTCGTGAGTGGGCGCGTCCTTGGGGTGGGCCGGCAGGGGGTGATGGGGGTAAAGGCGGCGACGTGTACATGCGCGCAGTTCGTGATCTTGCGCTCCTGGCGCGCTATCGTAGCTCTAAGGAGTTCAAGGCGCAGCACGGTGTGGATGGTCAAGGAAAGGGCATGCATGGTGCTGGCGGTGCTGACCTCGTCATCGATGTGCCGATGGGTTCTATCGTTATCGATAGAGAGCGTGGTACGCGCTATGAGCTGAAAGAAGAGGGGGAAACCGTACGCATTCTCCGCGGCGGCAATGGAGGTCTTGGCAACGAATACTTCAAGTCGTCGACCAACCGTTCACCCGAAGAGTCCACCAAGGGTAAACCGGGTGAAGAAGGTATTTTTGACATTGAACTCGAACTCGTGGCAGACGTTGGACTTGTGGGTCTGCCTAACGCAGGGAAGTCATCTATCTTAAACGCACTCACAGCGGCATCGTCAAAGATAGGTGCGTATCCGTTCACCACCCTTGAGCCACATCTAGGTACGTTCTATGGGTATGTGCTCGCGGATATCCCTGGCCTTATTGAAGGAGCCTCAGAAGGGAAAGGGTTGGGGCACAAGTTTCTCCGCCACGTGCGCCGTACACGAACCATCGTGCACTGTGTGTCACTTGAGAACGAAGATGTGGTCGCCACTTACAACGTGGTGCGCGCTGAACTTCAGAATTTTGACGATAATATTTTACAAAAAGATGAAATCGTGCTTTTGACAAAAACAGATTTAGTGTCAAAAGAGGAAGTGGAAAAGAAGCAAAAAGAACTAGAACGTATAGGGAAAACCGTTTATGTAGTGTCAGTAATCGACGATGCACAAATGAAGGCATGGGGTGATGCATTGTCACGCGCGCTTAAAAGTTGACAGTAGCATAAAAACGGGTCTTTATTTAATCAACAATCAGCGCCCGGAGCGCTGATTTTTGTAACTCCGATGACACGCTCAGTCATACCTAGGCCAGATTGCGTCATACATTTTGAGTCAGTCATGCTCTCTGTTACTATGTGCGGTATGACAGCTGAAACAAATAAGGCAACATACACACCTACTATTGGTTTAGAAGTTCATGTGGAACTTTCCACCGCATCAAAAATGTTTTGTGGATGTACGAACGCACCCCATGAAGCAGAGCCCAACATACATGTGTGTCCGGTGTGCATGGCGCACCCGGGTACTTTGCCGGTAGTTAACCGTGAAGCAGTAAAAAAAGTCATCGATGTTGGTATGGCACTCGGTGCAACCATAGCAGGTTATACAGAGTTCGACAGAAAAAACTATTTCTACCCAGACATTCCAAAGGGCTACCAGATCAGTCAGTTTAAGTATCCTCTCATTGAAGGAGGTGAGCTTGCGGGAGTAAAAATTACGCGCATCCATCTTGAGGAGGATACTGCGCGTTCATCACACGAGCATGCGGAAGGAAGTCTCGTCGACTACAACCGTGCAGGAGTGCCCCTTATGGAGCTCGTTACAGAGCCGGTCATTCATGATGCAGAAACGGCAGGTCGCTTTGGGAAGGAACTCCAGCTTTTGCTTCGTGAGCTCGGCGTTTCAGACGCGAATATGGAAAAGGGAGAAATGAGAGTCGAGGCAAATATTTCCATAAGTGCCACCAATGCACTCGGTACCAAAGTGGAAGTGAAGAACCTCAACTCGTTTAAGGCGGTAGAGGGCGCCATTATATATGAGGTACAGCGGCACACTGCATTACTTGAAAGAGGGGAAACAATCATTCAAGAAACACGTGGTTGGGATGACAATAAGAGCGCTACATTTAGTCAGCGAAAGAAAGAATCATCGCACGACTACAGATATTTTCCAGACCCAGACATCCCAAGCTTCAGCACTACTGATGCAGGTGTCTATAATGAATCTCGCTCATCCGAGATATCATTGAAAATACCAAGTAAAATAAGGGATTCTTTTGCAAATCTCGGATTGCCGAGTAAGCAAATTGAAACACTTATTGAGAACAGAGATATCCGGCACTACTTCGATGCTGTAATCGTACGTAACCAAAAACTTGCATCCATCGCAGCAAACTATCTTACTACCGACGTAGTGGGTGCACTTACTTCCGGTGCCATACCCCCCATCACTCAATCAACTGAGGCCTACGACAGCTTTACTTCTCTTTGTGAGCTTATTGCTCAAGGGGGCATTACGTCCCGGGTCGCGAAAGACATCCTTCCTGAAGTACTTACGGGGGTCTCGGCCCGAGATATAGTTGAGAGCCGTGGGTTGTTAATTACGCGTGATGCGGCAACACTTGACCGTATTATTGCAGAAATTATTGCTGAAAACCCTATTGTTGTCGCCGAATATCGTGCTGGGAAGCTCGCCTCCATACAGTTCCTCATTGGCCAGGGTATGAAGAAAGGTAAAGGAGCTGTAGACCCTGCTGCTCTCAAGGATGCCCTAGTGCAGGCCCTCGGGTAGGCTCGAGAGTGATCCATACTGTATGCTGCGCGGATGTTGTGTGTGAGATTGAACCTTCGTTCGAACTCTACACTCAACCCATCCTAGGAGTGAGTAACGGATTCTAAAAACACCACAAGTATAGCTTGTGGTGTTTTTTTTGTGTGTGTGTGTGCTTTGAGTTGTCCACCACGGTACCTGGTGGTCTGACAGGGCGTTGGTATACTCACATACATATGGAGTACCTCGACCTCGGTGGCAAGCGCTATATTAAGGTTAGCTCGGCTGCCCGAGAAACTGGCTATACAAGCGACTATATCGGACAACTATGTCGAGCCAAGAAAATCGATGCTAAACTCGTGGGGCGAACCTGGTATGTGGTGCGTGATGAGATCACTGCCCACAAGCGCACGCGTGGGAGGAGTACCTATGAAAAGACGCGGCAGGCAGTTAAGGCAGCGATAGTCGATAGCGCAGGAGAAACAGCGATTCCCATACACCGAGGGAGTACTTCAGCATATCGTGCGCGTCTTACTGCACCTGCAGTGAAGTATCATGCCGACGAGACTGCACTTATACCTGAGGTCGCTACAGTAGTGCCGCCGTCTCGGCATATGCACGTGCGCACGAGTACCCCTCGTGAATCTGTAGTTGAGCTCAATAATACCCACACAGAACATCTCACTGTTGATGAGGAGGGTAATTTAGTACAGTTCAATAAAACAGCTCCACGAGAAGTAGTATGGAACGGCACCATAGTGGTGAGCTCACTCGAAGAGCAAGAAGTGGCATCTCCCACGCTTGCACCAACAAAGAATGTAAGCTCTCTTGAGCGTCATCTACGCGTGTACCGCGAACAAGAGCGTAATAGCAAGGTAAATCTTGGTATTACGAGCACAGCACATGACCCACTTGAAGAAAAGGCACGCTTTCTTGAACGCATGAATCTCGCGCATGATTTTAATGCCAACGAGCATGTAGCAGTGTCACGGCCTCGTGAAAGTCTCACGAGGCGTTCACTACCTGCACGAACCCCGCTGCCACGTACATCCCCTGGACCACAGCGCTCCGCTATCCCTGTGGTACCGCCCATGCAAGTACATAGGCTGACCTGGAAAGGTGTTCTTGCGTATTTCTTTGTGCTTACCAGTATTTCTGCGGCACTCTTCGCTACAGCAGCAGCGGTTTCTGCGGAGCATACTTATCTATCGTCAGGAATTGCCAATACGGGCATCACCAGATATACCTCAAATATACATGTTGAATCTGTATACACGACCTTCTCACATATGCATGCTGCTATCTCGGATATACGAGATAACTATGTTTTAAGCCATATTTAATAGCTTCACGGCATCTCACCGCGGTACAGTAGTGTCCCTGTTGCCAGAGTGAGTACCCCGCGTGATGACTGGAAAGAGAGAAGTTGATGTCAATGTGAGCCAAGAAATTATATCTTACTGCAGTACTCGCACACCCACCGCAGTTTAGAGTTACGCACCCGCCACCATCTTCTAGGATGTGCGCATGCACTCTGTGTAATATTCGCGCAGATGTGCTTCTTGTCTGTATGTGTTGAACGTATTTGATGCACCTCTTAGACGTGCTTTGTAACCTTGCTGTTTTGCTTGTGGGTACACATTTTTTTCCAATGAGTGAGTCAACGTTTTTTTTGACAACTATCCATTAGTATTGCGAGGAATTTTATAAAAATTATCGGATTTTTTTGATAAATGTTGTCCACATTTATCAGTCATTTTTTATGCGTGTTTTTACCGATTTCGCTTTAAAATAAAGGAGATATCGGCGCCAACGTATCATGAGCGTAACAGTACAAAACAACACTATAAATTTTCTCTCTTCAAAAGAAGCGAGTGCGCGCTCTGGATATACCAGTGATTATATTTCGCGACTCGCACGCGAAGGTAAAATTGGTGCGAAGCGTGTTGGCATTACTTGGTTTATCGACGCTGCCTCACTTGAAGTTTTCTTGGTGGAGAGTGAGCGTGCCCGTGAAGCACGCAAAGAAGCGCTCCGCATCGAACGCACCAATGAACGAGAAATGTTGCGCGCGAGAGCCTCTGCACACGCAACAGTTACTGTTGAAAATACACTTACCACACCACGAACGCATACAGCGGACGATGTCGTGGAGTTACTCCTGGCAGATGAGGACATAGCGGCTCCGGGCTTCGCACCATTTGACGGAGCACATCGGTATGCATTCACCGCAGTTTCGGTAGGTATGATCCTCGCGGTGGCTACTGTGTTCATGCCTGTGATATCTCGTGGAGCACAACAGGCTTTTGCGCTCGGCTCGTTTTTAGAGGTTATGCAACGTGTAGGCACCTTCGCATTTTTCTGGCAAGAAGACGTAGTAGTGACACAGGCTGACGATGAGACACCGCTCCCATTGCCTGCTCGTCAGGGTGTTGTGGTTCTGCCTGGTGACGCAAGTGATGCTTCTATTCAGGACGTAAAAGAATCATTTTCCGATGAGGTGATCGTCTCTGTGGGTGAAGATAATACAGGCACCATTGTGCCGGTTTTTGGCGACGGTACAGGCGATACCTACCGCTTTGTCATTGTGCCGGTCGGTCAGTCGCCGTGACGTGTAGCGGAGAGCGCACCTGAGGCGCGTTCTCCGCTATTCATCACCAAGATGAGTAGCAAGGTCGAAATTTATTCACGTACACAATTACAAAAAATTTATGCAACACACATCAAAAACACTCACTAAGGCACTTCGTGACGCTATAGCAGCAACGTTACTCGTGGCATTCACCGGATATGCGAGCTACCTCATGCTTGAACCAATTGCGTCATTCGGGCAGTCAGCGTACGACCAATTTGTCGTTTCACAGCAAATCACGTCAGAAATTTCATTTCTTGCGACTGCTGCGGATATTACACTTTCTGCAATCGGAGGTATCACGGGCGGTGTGTCTGAAGGTCAGACCAGCGTTCGTGTCTACACGAACGATGCAGCAGGCTTCACCATGACCATTACCGCGTCAGGGAGCCCTGCAATGCAGGGTATTAGCCAAGGTGGCGTTATTGCTGACTATACGCCAGCAACTGCCAATGTCCCTGACTTCACCTTTGCATCAACTACATCCGGACAGCAGGCAGAGTTCGGGTACTCAGTAACCGCATCGACTACCGCAGACCTCGCCCAGAAGTTCCTCGACAACGGCTCAACATGTAACACCGGTACAAACGATACCACCGGGAAAACATCGTGTTGGTACAACCTTTCGACCACCGCAACATCAACGCTACTTCGCACGACACCTACGTCGGTTTCTGGAGCTTCGTCCACGTTGTATTTCCGTGTGAACATACCCTCAAACCCATCTCCCGCACTTCCTGAAGACACCTACCGCGCGACCTCAACCCTTACTGCCACCACCAACTAATCATGACTCGCATACAACACATGCGCACCCTGAACATCGTTCTTTCGTTCTTCGTGCTGGCGAGTGTTGGATGTATGCCAACCGTTGCTTCAGCTGCCTATGTCTCTGAAGCATTGCCAACAACAGAAGTCTTCGGCGATTTTGTGGTTGGTCCCGGTAAGGTTGAGCTCATGCTTAAACCAGGTGAATCGCGCACGGTAGAAGTAACGCTCGCTAATCGCATGGGCGATGATCGAGAGTTTGAAGTGGTCGTTGAAGATATGAAGGGTTCGAATGATCCAGAACAAACCGTGCTGCTCTTGGGCGACGATCGTGGCCCGCATTCACTGCGCGATTTCTTCAGTGTTCCCGAATGGAAGTTTATGCTTCCTCAAGCACGGAAGGCGCGTGTGCCGGTTACTGTCTCGGTGCCTGAAAATGCCGAGCCAGGAGGGTATTACGGCTCCGTCCTCTTTACTACCACTTCGAAGAAAAACGAAGATGCACCAGAACAGGGTGCAGCCGCGATCGTATCGCGCATCGGCGTACTCTTCTTTGTGACGGTTCCCGGAGGTCAGGGATACGAGGGATCGCTTGAGTCATTCAGGACATCACAGACGTACTTCACGCAAGGCCCTATCCCATTCCAAATGTTGTTCCGTAACACTGGCACGATGCATGTGAATCCCTCGGGAGAAATCACTATCAAAAACATGATAGGTACCCAGGTGGACACTGTTGCAGTAGAGCCATGGTTTGCACTTCCTGAATCACTTCGTTTGCGCGAAGTCGAATGGAATCGCAAAGCACTTATGGGACGTTACACCGCAGAAGCCGCAATTAAGCGCGGTTATGGAGACCAAGTTGATCGCATCACACTGACATTTTGGGTCATCCCGCTTGTCCCTGTGGCTATCGGCATTGGCGGACTCTTCATATTGTTCTTTATCATCAGATTCTTCGCGACGCACTTTGAGTTTAAGCGGAAACGTTAGTGTGTTATGTGGAAACTCATCCTATGTATCACCATGGTGTGCTCTCTTGCAGGAGCGACGCTTCATGCACAAGTGATGCAGAGTGATAACTACAAGATAGAGAGTGATAGCGTGAACTTCGGTGGCGCTCGATCGACGTCGTCGACCTACACGCTAGAAGATACTCTGGGAGAAGTGGGTACCGGTGATTCAGCAGCAGCCTCATATAGGTTAGGTGCTGGCTACCAACACACACTTCTCAACTACCTGTCGTTATCGGCATCGCCTGATGTGGTGTTGAGTCCTGCAATCGGGGGTCTCACGGGAGGTACCTCGAATGGCTCGACCACCCTTACCGTGGTAACCGACAACGCAGCAGGATACCAGCTCATGATCACTGCCTCAAACTCACCAGCAATGCAATCGGCGACTGGAGTGACTATTGGCAATTACGTACCCAGTAGCGCAGACCCCGACTTCACCTTTGCAGTGCCTGCGGGCGATGAGCGTTTTGGGTACAGTCCTGAAGGTGTCGATATTGCAACGCGCTTCAAAGATAACGGAGTTGCGTGCAATAGCGGCTCGGGAGATACAACACTTGCGTGTTGGGATGGTCTCACTACTTCGGCCGCAGAATTCGCGCGCCGCGTGAGTGGTAACCATCCAAATGGCACGGATACCGTACTCAACTTCCGCGTAGGACTCGGTGCAAACGCAATGATTGAGGAAGGCATCTACTACGCAACGACCACGATCACTGCACTACCTTTGTAATTACGATATGTTCATACGCGCACTCATCATGTTTACGGCCATCTGCATGGTGGCACCATTGATGGCATGTGCTGCGAATGATCAATTCATCGTCAATCAATTCATTGGTACCGATGACGCTCCGACGATACCGGGGAATGTTGTGGCGACACCACTGTCACAAACGGCAATTACAGTGACATGGGATCCAGCAACCGACGATACCGGTCTTGCTGGCTACGAAGTGTTCCGTAATAGCATGTTTCTCGCTACCGTTACGGCACCAACAACGGGATATAGCGACACACTACTCCAAAGCTCAACAACCTACAGTTACCAGGTGCGCGCCTACGACATTGGACTTTTGTACTCGGCATTTAGCACCACGAGCGCCACGACCACGTATGCAGCGACGGCCACCAGCACACCGCAAGAAACACAGAGCGGTGGCGGGACACAGATGAAGCCGCTCACGCTCAACTTGAGTGCGTTCGCAGAGAGCGACACCATTGCGCTCGCCATTGAAAGTAATCTCAAAGTAAAAGCAACCATACGGTGGGGTACGACCGGAGACACATCCCTCGGCTCTCTTACCATCCCGACGTTCGAAGAAACCCACCGCACACAACTCACCGACCTGCGCCCTGGTACTACCTACACCGTGGTGGTAACTGTCGAGGATGCATATGGACGAATTCTCTTCAGGTCACTGAAAGTGACGACGACCACAGGAAAGGACACCGAGGCGCCATCTAACCCATCGTTTTTCACTGGAGTTTCCACCATAGACGGTGTGGCGCTCACCTGGAAAAACCCACAAGAGTCAGATTTCCGCGATGTACGCATCATGAGGCTCCCTGGCACCGTGCCGGTGGACCCATATGACGGCGTTATCGTGTACGAAGGACCACAGGAACAGTTCATTGACCAGAGCGGCACTGAGGGCACCGTGTATGGATATACCATTTTTGCCAAAGACCACAGCGGCAATTACTCATCCGGTGCAGTGACATTTGTGCGCACGTGGAGCGAGAACACTGTAGGCGACGTACAGTTTCCTGTAGATGACGGCGCAGAAGCGACGACGACCTTAACGGTAGGCATGACCATAACGCAGGGAGATATTGCACAGCACATCGAAGACAATTCATTCACCATCACGACCAACGCTCCATTCCTCATCAGCGTGCCTGCCGACGTGTTTCCTCGAGTTCTCAAAACTATTCTGGTTACACTTCACCACCCTGATGGCTCAGGAAGAAGCTTCACCTTCCTGCTTCGCGCAAATAAAGAGCGCATC
>JBJOQE010000021.1:0-9253 GCA_046050105.1 Candidatus Parcubacteria bacterium | reverse complement strand
TCAAAGACATCAAACATTTCTCACCCTAACCTGATTAACAAAGCCAACAGGCAAACCATCGAGGCCTTTATGGAAAATGGTGTTTGGAAAATCGGTGTCGAGTATTCCAGGAAATAGTTCTCACACGACTTATAACCTTTTGTACTTTATTCACGCAATGAGCTACTACGCACCATCAAAGAAGGAGCCGGATGCTGAGCCAGATTATGTGTTGGATCTTCACGGTGAGACCACGCTTGAGTGCAAGATGCTTCTCGATGAGTGCCTCGAGGAACATAGAGGTGAGCTCGTGCGCATTATTGTGGGAAAGGGTACACGAAGTGCGAATGGTGCGGTGCTCCCGCTTTTCGTGCACAACTATCTTTCTGAACGCGGCATACACTACGCCCATGCACCGCGAAGTGGTGGTGGAGAGGGCGCGTATGACACGCAGTTTTAGCTATTTACCTTGGCCGTAGTATTGCTTCAAAAGTGCCACATGGCCTTCGTAGGTAGGGGCGCAGTGGAAGGCGCCGTGGTCATCATGGAAATAGAACATGCAGTCGGTCTTTTTTGGGTTGAGCGCTGCCACAATGGCATCAAGTGATGGGTTGGCAATGGGAGATGGCGGCAGGCCTTCGTTTTGGTAGGTGTTATAGGGTGACTTGATGTTTTTGTCGTCTGGTACGGGAATCGTCCAGAAACTTCTCTCTCGTTCGTTGCCTTTTGCATACTGCAAGGTGGCATCGAGCTGGAGCTTCATCCCCACAAAAAGACGATTCCATATAACGCCTGAAATGAGGCGCATATCTTCAAAGCCCGCCGCTTCGCGCTCAAGGAGTGAGGCTACGGTGAGTGCATCGTGAAGCGGCACTTGTGCAGCAACCTCTTCGGTGTAGCGGCTCAGCACCTCGGTCTCAAAACGTTCTATCACCAGCGGCGCTACTTCTTCGGGGCGTGCATTGCGCTTCGTGACATAGGTGGCTGGGTAGTAGGTGCCTTCGTGTACAAGCGGGGTGCTACTGGCGATGATTCGCATAAACTGTGCACGGTCGCTCTGTGTCCAGCCGAGAATTTTGCCAAAGTTGCGTGCCGCCTCTTCTTTGCGTTCACCGGGTTGGATGATGAGGATTCTTCCGGAAGGTGAGGCGAGGTTTTGGTACCATGAGAAATTGATGAGTGACGCCATGATGTGGCTAAAAACAGAGCGCTCCGCGAGCGATTCCGCATTGCGATTATCGCCGAGGTAGGAGTCAGCGTTCGGAAGTTCGGTAATGGTCTTGCGAAGTGGGTCGACGCCGATGGGGAATGGCTCAACAGTAGTTGCTCTCTCTGAGGTTGCGCTTTGGCTTGCATCGAAGGCAACTTCGCGCGTTTGTATGACCATGTAGCCGATGAGGAACACCAAGCAGAGCGTGGCCGTTAGTGGCGCACCCACGAGCATGAGCGCGTGTGGCTTCCATAGTGATGGCTTAGGAGCCGGAAGGAGGAGTGGCTGCCGCTTTTGTTTCGGGTGCTTTCCCATGTGCTTCTAGTATGGCATATGGGCTACTCTCCGCCCAGATTTGCTCTCCACGGTTTCGTGTCGTAGCATAGTGTTATCTATGAGCAGCGGGAACTACCACAGCGTATTGTTTTACCAATATGTAGATATTGAAGACACCGAGGCGCTTTTGGCGCGCGAACGGGCGGTGTGCGAGGTACTGGGGCTTACCGGCCGGATGATCATCGCGGAAGAAGGGGTGAACGCCACCTTAGAGGGAAGTGCTGAAGCCATTTCTCGCTACATTGCACAGCTTAAAAAAGATAAGCGATTCATTAAGACCGACTACAAGGTGACTCCAGGGTCGGGAAGGCTTTTCCCGCGCCTCTCCATTAAGATTCGTGATGAGATTGTTGCTTCGCACCTCCCCAAAGAGATAGACCCCACAGTAGACACCGGGGTGCACTTGGCCCCTGAGGTGCTGCGCTCATGGTTTGAAGGAGGGAAGGATTTTGAGATCATTGACATGCGGAACGACTACGAATATGCGGTGGGGCATTTCAGAAACTCGCACGAGAGCGGCATGAAGAACTTCCGTGACCTTGAAGCAGTGACACCACAGTTTGAACACCTCAAAGATAAGCCGGTGCTTACCGTGTGCACCGGTGGTGTACGCTGTGAAAAGGCGAGCGCGTACCTTAAAGCACAGGGCTTCAAGGAGGTATACCAGCTCCATGGCGGCATTCACCGCTATATGGAAAAATATCCCGGGCAAGACTTCAAGGGTGCGCTCTACACGTTTGATGGCCGTGTAACGATGCACTTTGGCGGCGAGAGGGAAATAGTTGGGCGCTGCACCTACTGCAATGCCCCTTCGGAGGCATATGCAGACTGCTTGGACGACCTCTGCGGTGCGCACTTCATCGCGTGCGATGCGTGCCGCGACGCAGAAGGGCGAGCGGGTTGCCCACAGCACCGCACGACGGCATCTGTGATATAAAAGTGTTCGTCCATGGGGTAGAGAAGCTCACTGTCGGGCTGTAGTATAGTGGTAGTACGTATCCATGGGGTAGACCATCGCAAAGTCGGGACGTAGTATACCGGTAGTACGCGTCCATGGGGTGGATGTAGACCGGGTTCGATTCCCGGCGTCCCGACTTTGCGATGGTCCAACAGTGCGGGGCACTGTTGCTCTAACCTGAGTTCGATTCCGCTACAACGAAAGCCTTCTATTCCTAGGAGGCTTTCACATTGCAGGTGACGGTACGGTATACTTATGGTGTTACTAGACATATTTAATTTTCTCTATGTCGCTCAAGAGTCATGGCACCCTTCTGAAGGAATCGTACGGGTTTTACATGCAGCACGCGAAGCTCTTGGTGAGCATTGCCATCATGCCTGCTCTCGTTTCAGGTGCTGCGCTTATCATTGCCTCAATCTCCACCACCACCAACCCTTCAAGTACGCCACTTGCTCTGCTGGGGAGTTTTGCGTCGGTACTCCTCAGCATTCTTGCCTCGGTAGCGCTGGTGCAGACTATTGCGAATATCAAAGATGGTATTTCGGTGCAAGATGCATACAAACGTGCCACACCGTTGTTTTTCTCGTACTTCTTTGTAGCAATACTTTCTGCACTGGCGGTTATTCTGGGATTCGTTCTCTTTATTATTCCTGGCGTCATCATAGGTGTGTGGTTCTGTTTTGTTCACCTCACAGTGGTTTTGGAAGGGAAGCGCGGCAGAGAAGCTCTCAAGGCCAGCAAGTCGCACGTAGCAGGTATGTGGTTCGACATCTTTTTCCGTCTACTCGTTCTTTGTGCAGTATTGCTCTCGGTGATTGTGGCCATTGTGCTAGTCCTCGGTGTCTTCTTGGGAGACGGTGTCGTGTTTACTGCAGCGAGCGACCTCATCAGTGGCGCTATTTCTCCATTTGGTCTTGTGTATGTGTACCTCATGTACAAAGATGTGCTGCGCATTAAAGCCAAGCCATCAGAAGAGCCTGTGGTGGTGCTTGCATAGCACACATCAGGAGTGCGTCATAAAAAACACACGTCAGAGACACGTGTGTTTTTTTTGATACTTACTGCATATCATAGGTGAAATGGCGCGTCGGTCTGTGCACAACTGCATCAACACATGACTGTAGGTTGCTATACTTGAACAAAGCAATGAGCATCGCGCTCGGGTTTTATGAAAAATATTCTTCTTGAAGAAGTGTCCTCTCCTGGTTGCCACAACTGTGAAGCATTCAAATCTTTTTGGGAAGAAGAACAAAAGAACTGGCCGAACGTTACTTTTGCTGAGCGAAGCCTCATGACCCCCGAAGGGCAAGAGTTGGTGCAAAAGCATCAGATTTTTGCTTCTCCCGGCATCATCTTAAACGGCGAGCTCTATTCTACGGGTGGGGTGAACAAAGAAGATTTTCTCGGAAAGTTAAAAACCCTTTCTGCATAACTACATGAGTGAACCTTCACCCACACAGCCGTCGGTTGCCATGGAAGATGTGAAGCTTCGTTCGGTGCTCATTATGGGCACCATTGCGGTATGTGCCTCCATCATCTTCGGGCTCCTCTACCTGTTTGTACTCGCGCCTTCCGCGCCTGGTTCAAGTGCTGGATGGTTCCTCTTTGCCTTTGCAACGGGCATCACCATGATCGTAATGCCGTGCACACTCCCGCTTGCCTTTGTGATTGTGCCGCTTTCTATGGGCAAGGGTGTGGCGAAAGGTTTGGGCATATCACTTGCGTTCGGGTTTGGTATTGCAGTGACGCAAAGTATGTATGGCGTCATCGCTGCCATCATCGGTAGTTTTGCCCTTGGCGCTCTTGGCGCACCACTGGAGAGCGTGAAAAACTGGGTGTATCTCTTTGCGGGTATTTTCGCACTCCTCTTTGCACTCGGCGAGATTGGGCTCATTAAGGTGCGTATGCCGACCTACACCGGAGCTGCGCCCGCATTCATCCAGCGCCGCCAAGACTTGGTGAAGGCGTTTTTGCTTGGCCTCTTCCTCGGCAATATCGGCATCGGGTGCCCGCACCCCGCCACACCTCTTTTGCTTATCGAAGCCGCTTCAAGCGGCAATATTGCGTATGGGTGGCTTCTCTTTATGACACACGCCATCGGGCGCGTGTTGCCGCTTCTTCTGCTTTCGTTCCTTGGCATCTTGGGGGTGAATGGCCTTTCGTGGCTTATGTCGCGCAAAGAGTCCGTGGAGCGTGCAACGGGCTGGGCCATGGTGTATGTAGCGGGTTTCATTCTTACCCTTGGCCTCTTTACCCACGACTGGTGGGTAAACTCAGGTATCCACTCCGCACTTGAACGCGTGACCAACGAGCAGTTTTTTAATCAGTGGTTCAACAATGCGCTCAACACCGCTGTAGCGCACTCACATGGCTTTGAGGTTGGTGTGGGTATGTTTGGGCTCCCACTCTGGCTTGGTAATTGGTTTTTGGTAGCGGTGTGGGTAGTGCCTATGTGGTGGTGGTGGGCACGAAAGCGCAAAGCGCTCTTGAGCAGCCCTGCGTTCCGCCTTCGTGAAATTGAATCGCGTATCGACCGTCTTGAAAAGTCGCGTCGCGAGCTAGAGGAGGTGGTGAAGCTTGATGATGCTGAGACCGACTTTGATTTGACACAACATCGTGCGCAGATAGACAGTCTTGAAAAGATTCGCCGTGAAGCAGAAGAGAAAGTGCAATTTGCAGAAAAAGGTGCACTTAAGGAGCCAATTGCACGCTCCTATGAAAGCCGCATGCTTGCTATGCAGCGCAACTATCTTGTGCTCTTTACGTTTTTCCTTGCACTCATTTTTATTCACTTCCTGCCGACCAATTTTTACCTCAACTCACTGAGCGGTGGCGACCACCACGGCACAGCAAACCCAGGTGCGCCCACGGTTGCATCCGATGGCCACACCGACCACGTACACACGCCTTCAGGCACAGCGCTCACCCCGTTTAGTAAAGAGACCGCTGGTCTTCCTGAAGCAAAGCGCTCGGAGGTAGTGACACTCAAAGATGGTGATACCTACAACATCACGGCTTCCTATGTACAAAAGCGCGTTGGTAACCGCACACTCCGCATGATGGCGTATAACGGTTCCGTCCCTGGCCCATTCATCTATGCTTCACAAGGTACAAATGCGACCATAAACTTCACGAACCACACCGACATTGACCAGACCATCCATTCGCATGGATTACGCCTCGACAATGCTTCTGATGGCACGCCCGGTGTGACACAAAAGGTGGTGAAGCCGGGTGAAAGCTATCTGTACACAGTGTCGTTTCCTGATGCAGGTATTGCCTGGTATCACCCGCATACTCGCGATGACATCGGCCAAGAGCTTGGCCTGTATGGTAACTACATCATTGATCCAAAAGATGGTGCGTACTACTCACCGGTAAACCGTGATGCACCGCTCGTGCTCGACGACATACTCCTCGAGGGAAACACGAACGCCGATTTCTACAAGGAGACGGTGACCAATGCGCTCTTGGGTCGCTTTGGTAACACCTACCTCGTGAATGGTGAAGAAAACTACGCCATGCCCATCAAGAAGGGTGAAGTCGTACGTTTCTTTGTGACGAACGTCTCAAATGCGCGCACCTACAACCTGATGATACCTGGCGCAGAGATGAAGGTGGTGGGTGCTGACCTCGGTAAATTTGAGAAGGAATACATGGCGAATGCTGCTCACATTTCGCCAGCAGAACGCCTGGTGATTGAAGTGTATTTTAAAGATGCAGGAAACTACCGCCTCACGAACGCAACACCAAACGGTATTACCACGCTCGCCACTTTTGCGGTTAGTGATGAGCAGGTAGATGTCTCCTATGCGGATATCTTTAGCACGCTCCGCACCGACTCTGCAGACGCATTGTTCTTTAGTAAGATTCGCGACATGGCATTTGCCCCAGCCGACAAGCGTTTGCGTTTGACTGTCGACCCGAAGGGCCTTGAGTCGGTGAACCACGATGCGCACCAGCATGCAGGAACTGATGCAAGTGCGAGCGCAGCGGGAGGCCACATGATGCCAGACGGCACCATGATGGGTGGCGCTATGAGCGGCAGTATGGGTGGCATGATGAAGATGGGCATGGCCGGCATACAGTGGGACGACATTGGCAACACCGACAAGGTAAACACCACGCAGAACGTAACCTGGAAGCTTATTGATGAAGCTACGGGTAAGGCGAATGCCGATATCGACCTTGCCTCGTGGACATTCAAAAAAGGTGCGCTTGTGAAAATTGCACTGACGAATGACATGATGGCAGCGCACGTGATGCAGCACCCCATCCATCTCCACGGCCAGCGCTTTGTGGAACTCTCGCGGAATGGCGTGGTGAACCAAAACATGGTGTGGAAAGATACGCTATTGGTGCTTCCCGGTGAGAAGGTCGAGATTGTGGTTGATATGTCGAACACCGGCGTGTGGATGCTTCATTGCCACATCGTTGAGCATCTCTTTGCCGGTATGATGATGTCGTTTCGTGTTGAAGATGCCGATGGTGTCGCTGCTGGTGATGCCTTTAGAAAGGCAGCATCTCTACAAGTGCGCACACAAACCGGCACAAGCACTGCGTTTAGCTATACGACACCGGTGGATGCAGGAGGGTACAGTGCAATACCAGATGCCACTTCGTTTGCCTACAACAAGCTTGCATATGTAGGCTTCACATTCCTCGACCCAGGAAAGAAGCAACTGAAGCTTTCTTCGAATGTACGCGAGCCACTTAAGGTCACGTTTGTGAAGAGTGACGGCTCGGCTGTAGTGACAACTTATCCGGGAAAGAGTGACTTTGTACTTTCTACCTCAAGTGTTGGTCATGTAGATTTGCCTGGTATGCCAGCGCACACCCACTCGTTCTTTGAGGTGGTGAAAGTTGCTCATGCTGATGCTGGACACCCTCACGACCCCGCGATGATGGTGGATGCACCCCGCACCTACACGGTGCCGGTGGTCTTCACTTCGATTGGTTCGTACCGTGGATTCGTGGAGTTTGTACCGGATGGCGAAACAGCCCCACGCATTGCCTCGTTCGACATCACGGTGACCCAAGGTGGGTTTAGCGTCGATTCATTTGGTTGGTCCAAGAGTATGAAGTGGTGGATACTCCTCATTGCATCACTGTTTCTCATGATACCGCTCGTGTGGTGGGTGCGCCGATACATTAACGCTGTCGTTTAATTTCTTTCATATCATATGAATGTCATTAGAAAAACTGTATATGACTCGCCTGATGTATCGCTCGTGCAATTCTTTCTTATTTCCAATTTTTTAACGATATGAACAAATACATCATCATTGGCATTGTGCTCATAGCGCTGGTGGGCGGAGGTGTTGTCTATAGCAGCATTAAGGACACCGACAACTGTACTGCCGACATGGGAAAGGATGTAGCACTTACTGTTACTTCAAAAAAGCTTGAGTGGCGCTTTGAGCCTGAAACCATCAATGTGCAGAAATGCGACCGAGTGAAGATGAAAGTGGTGAACGAAGATGACTTCGACCATGGTGTGGCAATTGATGCCTTTGGCATTTCACAGCGTCTCCCCGCACTCGGTGAGATTGATATTTCCTTTGTGGCGTCTAAAGAAGGGGAATTTCCTTTCTACTGTTCAGTTTCCTGTAGTGACAGTGACAACGGATCGTTCGGCCTCAAAGATGGAAAGGTGGCGACTGGCCCGTATGCCGGTACTATTCGCGGGCACTTTGACCACATCGGTAAGTTCATCATCAATCTTATTAAGTAGCTCTGCACATAACAACTCCTGGTATGGCAACAAAAATAGTACTTAAGGTGAAAGGGATGCACTGCGCATCGTGTGCTATTTTGATAGACAAACTGTTGATGAAGCAACCAGGAGTCACCGCTTCATCGACAAGTTATGGCGCGCAGAAAGTGGCACTTGAATTTGAGGAATCAAAAATCTCACTCGAAGCAATTGATGGCTTTGTAAACAAGCTCGGGTACGACGTTATTCGCCCTGAAGAAGCAACTTCTGCAGATGAAGAAGAAAAATCTGAGGGTAAAGAGCTTGAGTTGGCGAAGCGTCGAGTGATTGCATCGTTTGCTATTGCGTCACCGATCATTGCCTACTACATGGGCGTGCACATGTTTAACCTCCCGCACATTCACGCGGTGTGGGGCATCGACCTCAACTATATCTACTGGATTCTCTCAACACCTATCCAGTTTGTGATTGCGTGGCCGTTTTACCGCAATGCCTATTCCGCCATCCGCATTGGTGCGGCAAACATGGACGTGCTCGTGGTTTTGGGCACCACCGCTGCGTACCTTTACAGCATGATAGGATTCTTGTTTTTCAACATCGACCATCCGTTCTGGGAGAGTTCGGCTGCCCTTATCTCGTTCATCTTGCTTGGCAGGTATGTGGAAGTGGTGGCTAAGGGGAAGGCTTCGAGTGCTATTAAGGAGCTTCTCAAACTAGAAGCAAAGGAGGCTCATGTGGAGCGCAATGGAAAAGAGGTGACCATCCCTCTTCAGGAGCTAGCATCAGGTGACATTGTGATTGTGAAGCCGGGAGAGAAAATTCCGGTAGACGGCACCATTGTCGATGGCGTGTCGCACCTCGATGAGAAGGTGGTGACCGGCGAGTCGTACCCGGTGAAGAAAACGGTGGGTGATGCCGTCATTGGCGCAACTATCAACCTCGAAGGCCGCCTCAAGTTTAAAGCGGAGAAGGTGGGTAAGGATACACTCTTAAACCAGATTATCCGCATGGTAGAAGAGGCACAAGCAAAACGCGCGCCTGTACAAGACCTGGT
>JBJOQE010000020.1:0-21212 GCA_046050105.1 Candidatus Parcubacteria bacterium | reverse complement strand
GCCGGCTACTTCGTAGCCGGCTTTTCATGTGCATGTTTCTGCGATACGATGCGGTTATGGATTTTAAGGAGTATTTTGAAGGTAAGAACATTACCGTCATGGGACTTGGCCTCCTTGGGCGTGGGGTGGGGGACACTGAGTTTTTGGCAGAAATGGGTGCGAAGCTTACCGTGACCGACCTGAAGAGAAAGGAAGAACTCGGGACTTCACTCGCGCAACTCACTGCATTTCCCGATATTTCGTACGTTCTTGGCGAACACAAGCATGAAGATTTTGAAGGTCGCGATTTTATTCTGAAAGCAGCGGGGGTGCCACTTGATTCGGCATACATTGCGCATGCACGAGCCTCAGGTGTGTCGGTCAAGATGAGTGCGGCACTTTTCGCACAGCTTTCTCACGTGCCGATGGTGGGAGTTACGGGGACGCGTGGTAAGTCGACGGTGACCCATATGATTCATCAT
This sequence comes from Candidatus Parcubacteria bacterium, assembly GCA_046050105.1. Lineage (GTDB taxonomy): Bacteria > Patescibacteriota > Minisyncoccia > Phycocordibacterales > UBA918 > JAYQPD01. Next base: position 20,751 of record JBJOQE010000020.1, on the reverse strand, counting down.
GTGCTCAAAGAAAGTACTGATGCGGTGGACACCGGAGGTGTGCTGCTTGGCGGTAATGTGCGCGGTGTGTCGAACCTTGCGCTGCTGCGTGACGTAGGCCCAGATTCTATCGCCGTCTGTGAGCTCGACTCATGGCAGCTTCAGGGTTTTGGTGAAGAAAAGATATCTCCGCAAGTGGCAGTCTTCACGTCGTTTATGCCAGACCACATGAACTACTATCACCATGATATGGAGGCATACTTTGGTGATAAGGCGCAGATTTTCCTGCACCAAGATGCACATGGGGCGCTTATCACTACGCGCGAAGTGTTTGAATACGCTCATGGCTATGCGCGTCGTCATGGGCTCACCATTGGTGGGGAAGTGATTTTGACCGACCTCTCAGCGATCCCTGATTCGCTTATGCTCACCATGCCTGGCGTGCACAACCGCATGAATGCGGCGCTCGCCACTGAAACACTTCGCGCACTTTCGCTTTCTGATGAAGAAATTTTCGCTGGCCTTTCGAGTTTCCGTGGGGTGCCGGGGCGCCTTGAGTTTATGGGAGAGCGCCAGGGGGTAAAGATATGGAACGATAATAATGCCACGACGCCCGATGCTACCGTGGAGGGCCTCCGTGCGGTGGCAGACGGCAAAAATGTGGTGCTCATTATGGGCGGCGCCGACAAGGGGCTCGACGTGGAGGCATTACTACGTGAAGTGGGACGTAGCGCGAAGGAGGTCATTATGCTTCCGGGAACGGGAACGGAACGCATGCGCGCATTTCTGCCGAATGCTCACTTAGTGGCAGATGTTGCGGAGGCTCTGTCACGTGCCATTGCGGCTTCTGAAAGTGGCGACTCCATACTTTTCTCGCCGGCGTTTGCGTCGTTTGGTCTGTTTGCAAATGAGTACGAGCGCAACGATGCATTTGTCAGCGCAGTCACGCAAAGTTAATGATAGGTATTTTTGATTCAGGTATTGGCGGGCTGTCTGTAGCAAGGGTTATTCGTCGTGAATTTCCTTCTGCCGATATTCTTTATTTTGGTGATACGAAGAACGCACCTTACGGAGAAAAAAGTCCCGACGAATTAGCGCGGCTGACAGTGGAGGGGCTGCGCTTACTTCATGCGCGAGGCGCGACGTCGGTGGTGAGTGCGTGTAATAGTGTGTCGACGTCGCTCGCGGTGTCACTCCTTGATGCATTCGATATGCCAGCCGATGCGGTCATTGAGATGGTGGGTCCTACGGTGGCGTCGCTTCGTGAAGTTGAAGGCAAGATACTACTCGTAGCAACTACCGCCACGGTGCGTTCAGGTATTTATCAAAATGCTTTTCGTATGGTGGGAAAGGATATTGATGCTATCGCGGTGCCGGGTCTTGCAGGAGCGATTGAACGCGGTGCTTCGCGTGAAGAGCAAGACGGGATTGTACGTGCGGCGCTTGCGGGTATGCCACAGGGAGAGTACCAGGTCCTTATTTTGGGATGTACCCACTTCCCGTTTGCACGCGCATCATTTGAAGCGTTTCTCGGCCCTGACGTTGCGATTGTGGACCCCGCGGAGCCGGTGGCGGCGCGTGTTCTCAAGCGGTTTTGGCCCCGTGAGGTGGGAGAAGGGAAGTCCACTTTTCTTGTGAGCATGGACACACCAGCTTTTCGTGAGGCGATAGCAACCTGTTTTCCTGGCGCAATACAGAACATCGAAGTGATAGAGTAATACACATGGAAACTTCACCGACACACCCTCACCTTGATTTCGCCACGCTGCATCGCGTCCACATGATTGGCATTGGCGGTATTGGTATGTCAGCGCTTGCACGACTGTTTGTGCATGAGAAAAAAGAAGTGAGTGGGTCCGATCGCGCTGAAAGTGTGGTGACGAAAGGATTGGAATCACTTGGTGTGCAGGTCGTGTACAGACAAGAGGCAGCAAATATCACCGACACCACGGAACTTGTGGTGTACACCGCTGCAATGCCAGAAGATCACCCTGAACTTGCTGAGGCACGCCGCAGAGGCATGGTGACACTGACGTACTTTGAGGCGCTTGGTATCTGTGTAAATCCCTACTACCTGATTGCGGTGTCTGGTACACACGGCAAAACGACTACTACTGCCATGCTCACCGACGTATTTGAAGCGGCAGGGAAAGATCCAACTGCGGTGATTGGTTCACTTCGCGCGACCACGAAGAGCAACTTTCGTGCGGGCATTTCGAAATATGCGATTGTCGAAGCGTGTGAGTTCGGTCGTCACTTCCTCTCGCTTCGCCCATCGGTGCTCGTCATCACAAACATTGAGGCAGATCACCTCGACTACTATCGTGATCTTGCTGATGTCGAGCGCGCCTTTCACGAAATGGCGCTTCAGGTGGCAGACGGTGGCTATATTGTCGCGGACACAGCTTCACCTTCGGTGCAGCGGGCGCTCGCAGGTGTGCCACACCGGGTTATTGACTACCGCACGCTCATCGACCTTGATATGCCGATGCATGCGCTCGGGCTTCACAATCGACAAAATGCGGCGGCGGCGCGTGCCGTTGCAGGCGCGGAAGGCATTGAAGACAGTTTGACGGCACGCGCCCTGACGGCGTTTACCGGTACCTGGCGACGGTTTGAATATAAGGGTGTGACCCTGTCTGGAGCAGCGGTATACGACGATTATGCGCACCACCCGACCGAAATACGCGCTACCCTTAACGCAGCACGGGAACACTTCGTGGGGAAGAAGATACTGGTCGCGTTTCACCCACACCTCTACTCACGTACCGCGCACCTCTTTACCGACTTTGTGGCAGCGCTGGGCTGTGCCGATGAAATACTCCTTGCGCCTATTTATGCTGCGCGGGAAGTGGATGATGGGAGCACATCAAGCGACATGCTGGCCGAGGCGCTGCGCAAGTCAGGAAAGCACGCGCTGGCCTTCAGCGACTTTGCATCGATTGAAGCTGCACTTTGTGAACGAAGTGATAGCGAAAGTATTATCATCACGATGGGAGCTGGCGACATTTTCAAGGTCGCAGATACTCTGGTTGCCCGTTGACACGAATGCACGCTGGCGTATCATGACAAAGGACAGTTCAAATCGCGATGCATCTATGTATCGCGATTTGAGTAGTGTATGAAGTGGAGGGTAGTATGAACATTTTTGCTCGTATGTGGGCATGGTTTGGAAAAGACGAGGTTCCCGACATGGTGACATCTGAAATGCGGGAGCAGAACGATCTCTACTTCCGCATGTGCACCGCACCATAAGCACCAAAGCCCGCGCGATGCGCGGGCTTTTCCTTTCCTCCCGTTGGTGGTAGCGTAGGGCACATGGGAACACTTTCTATAGTCGCGACACCAATAGGTAACCTCGAGGACATCACGCTCCGGGCACTGCGCATCCTCAAAGAGTCGGATGTGGTTTTTTGTGAGGATACTCGTATGACAGGGAAGCTTTTGTCGCATTACGACATTCACACAAAGACCTTGCGATGCGATGCGAACAAAGAGGCGGTGTGCGCGCAAGCGGTGATTGCTCGACTTGAAGCAGGAGAGCGAGTGGCGTATGTGACCGATGCGGGCACACCCGGCATGTCCGACCCCGGCGCATATTTGGTCTCCCGAGTCCGTGAAGCGTTGCCTTCGGCAACCATTGAAGCCATTCCCGGCGCGTCATCGCTCACGGCAGCACTTTCGATTGCCGGCATCACCGAGCATTCGTTTCGCTTTCTTGGGTTTTTTCCACACAAAAAAGGCCGACAGACACTCTTTAAAGAAATTGCTGCATCCGAAGAGCCAGTACTCTTTCTTGAGTCGACCCACCGCATTATGAAGACCCTCGAGTCACTGGCGGAATATGCACCGTTAAAAAAAGTCACCCTGTGTCGCGAGCTCACAAAGAAATTTGAGGAAGTAGCCATCGGCACAGCGGTAGAGCTTTTGCACGCGCTCACCGAACGGCCCGAACGCCAAAAGGGTGAGTTTGTGGTCATGGTGAACTAACTTTTGAGTCCACAGCAAACCGTAGCATAGTAACCACCCCAGTTGAGCGAGCCATCATAAAAGAGAAGACTTGCGTAAGCGCCCACAGCCTGTGTGCAGAATTCTGAGGTGAAAAAACTCAGCAAAGTAAGTCCACTTCCTTAGCCGAGCATCTGCAGCCGTTCGGCCGGTCTCTCGCCTCGAGTGGAGCGAGATGGCGGGAGCGAACGGCGAAGCCGAAATGAGTGAGCGCTGGCGAACGAATGGTCGGAAGAGGGAGTAAACGAACGGAGGATATCCACACTTTTGTCGCATGTGGGCTCTATGCGCTATACTGCAGGAATGTCACGCGAATCCCTCGTTCTCATTCTCGGCATTGTGGTTAGTTCCGCATCATATCTTGGTGTTCCATCAGAATGGAAAGAATGGATTATCGCAATCTCCGGCCTTGTGCTCATCGCACTTGGCTACTCATTACGCCGCACTGCATTTTTCCGTTCTATAGAAGTGGTACCTGGAGAGCGTCGATCTGAGGCATTCGTAGAGCACAAAACGACGCGCAGTTCTGATACACTCAGCATATGACCCCTACACCAATCATGCCATCATTCGTGCCCCCCGCGCTTCTCTGTCTTATGTGTATATTCTACTTTGTTACGCATCCAACATTTGAAAGTTCCATCATGTTGCACAATGACATGATTAGTGTTGGGATATGAAATTGGCACACGGTGCAATTGCACTTGTAGCGCTCACCGCGAGTGCATTTAGTGCGTCGCAGTTTGTACTTCCGGCACTTTTCTCTGTGGAGTATGATCAGCATGCAGAGGCAGCATTGCAAACTGCTCGCCTTCCGGTTTCGCCTGAAGGTATGGCCTCCGATGTATCTCCCGCACTCCCACCAGATACTCGCGAGACGGTGAGGCACATACCACTTCCCCAGGCGCAAAAAATTATTTATATGACCTCATGCGTCGTAGGAACACCGTCATTTCGTGATGGGCTGGTTTCCTTTGTTGAGAAGAGTGAGGCGAATGCGATTATTATTGATGTGAAGGATTTCTCGGGCACACTTTCTTACGCACCACAGGCGCCAGCCTGGAAGAGCGCATGGGATAACGCACGCTGCGGTGCGCGAGATATGAAGGAGTTTATTGCGGCCCTTCATGAAAAGGGGATATATGTCATCGCACGCATTACCGTCTTCCAAGACCCTTTTTATACCAGCGTGCACTCTGAAGCTGCGGTAAAACGCGCATCAGATGGTGCGGTGTGGAAAGATCATAAGGGACTTTCATTTATCGATGTGGGCTATGAGCCGTACTGGGATCACCTCATTGAACTTTCAACAGACGCATACAACATTGGCTTCGATGAGCTTAACTTTGATTACATCAGGTATCCGTCTGATGGCAATATGTCTGATATTGCGTTCACGCACAGTGAGGGTACAAAGCAAGAGCAACTTGAGAAGTTTTTTATGTACCTGAAGAAACAGCTCGACGACAGTGCACGCTTCGATGCGGTGAAACATGAAAATACGGGGCGTGAAAAAAATGTGCCGTACACATCCGCCGATGTGTTTGGCATGGTGACCACGAATACCGACGACCTGTCTATTGGTCAGGTGCTCGAGCGCACGCTGCCGCATTTCGATTTCGTCGCACCGATGGTGTACCCGTCGCATTATCCACCGTCATTTCTCGGTCTCGGAGATCCAAACAAGCATGTCTACAAAGTGATTCAGTATTCTATGGCTGAAGCAGTGCGTCGCGCGAAGGCAACGACGACACCGAACGATGGGTTCATGCATACGCGTATCGGTACCTCCACTCCCGCAATATATACTAAGCCTGCGTATGACCCATTGAAACTTCGTCCATGGATACAAGACTTCGACTATGGGGGTAATTACGATATCGCTGAGGTGCGCGCGCAACTCCAGGCAACGTATGACGTCGGCCTCACGTCATGGATGATTTGGGACCCCGCAAACCGGTACACGCGAGGCGCGTACATGCAGGAGTAAGCGGTATTTATGAGAGTATGCCAGATATGCCCCCACAGAGAAATTGGTTTGGACATGCGGTACACGCTCTTGTCTTTATTTTGTGTGGCGTCCTGCTAACGCTTGCAAGCCTCATTGGGTATGTGTGGTATGAGACGCATGAATTCTTACTCGAGATACCTCTAGGTGTGCAACCGCCGGTATCCCTGTACGTACGGCAGGGCGGTGAAGCGCCACCTCGTGAAATTTCTTATGGAGCCCAGCCTCTCCTTGCACAGCAAAATTTTTACCGCGCCACCAAACAAGCATTTATCGATGGCAAGCAAACATTTATAGCTGCGAACTTGACGTCAATGCAGATTGAAGTATACGAGGAAGGGGTAGTAGTAGATACAGTGCCCATTGCGGCAAAAGGAAAGATTGGTTCGTGGTGGGAGACACCCGCAGGGCTGTACCGTATAGAATCTAAAGAGCCCTCACATTTCTCATCAATCGGTAAGGTATATCAACCGTGGAGTATGGCATTTCAGGGAAACTTTTTTATACACGGATGGCCACACTATGAAGATGGTACACCTGTCTCGGGCGCATATTCTGGAGGATGTATTCGCCTCAAGGACGAAGATAGTAAGCGGGTGTATGACCGCGTGAAGGTGGGCACCCCCGTGTTGGTGTATGTGAGTGGAGAAAAAGACGATGTATTTCAGTACACTGCAACCCCTCCTGCAGTTAGTGCGGCAGGTTACTTTGTTGCCGATATTGATAGCGGCGCCATTTTAGCATCTGTCCATGAAGACACGCCACAAGACGTGGGTGGTATTGCGCAGGTAATGACTGCACTTGTTGCAGCAGATCATATCAATTTAAGTAAAACAATCACCCTAGCTGGCAGTGCTCTGGCGACGACCACGCCCTCTCGGTTGGCAGTAAAGTCTGACGTATTGGCATACGCGTTATTGTTCCCACTTCTTATTGAAGGCTCACCAGAAGCGGCTGATGTGCTTGCCCGCGAAGTGGGTTCACGGCGATTTATCACCCTTATGAACGCAAAAGCGGCAGCATTAGGCATGCATGAGAGTGCGTTTACGGATCCTCTCGGGATTGAACGAGGGAACCTTTCCACACCTGATGATCTATTCCACTTACTCAAACATGTATTTAACGATCGTCGTTTTGTCGCACACATTGGCGCAGAGCGGCCAGTTGCTAATGCATTTCCACAAACTGAGTTTTCTGCTTTTGCAAATATCAATCATATCCAGGAACTCCCGGGTTCACAGGGTGGTTTTGTGCGGACGTCAGACACAGGGGAAGAAACGGGAATGCATATCTTTGAAGTGGCCGCTCGTGGGATGAAGCGCAACATTGGTGTCGTGGTTGTGGGGAGTGCAGACGCAGTGCGCGATATAGCAACACTCAAAGCATATGTGGAACGAACATACTCTCTCAGCACCCTTCCTTAGTCGTAGTATACTTACATCGTCATGGCATACGACCCACAACGAATAACGTTCTTTGCTGAAACTGATGCGCGCGGAAGGCGTGCAAAGTTTGGTATCAAAGCGGAAGACCGCACGCGTCATGTGTACGTCATCGGAAAGACGGGTATGGGTAAGTCGACCTTGCTTGAGAACATGGCGGTTCAGGATATCCAAAATGGGGAAGGCATGGCTTTCATCGACCCCCATGGGTCGACTGCTGAAAAGATCATGGAGTACATCCCCGAGCACCGCATGAAGGATGTGCTCTACTTTGCGCCATTTGATATGGAGAACCCTATCTCCTTTAACGTGATGGAGGATGTGGGTCCCGACAAGCGTCACCTGGTGGTGTCGGGCCTTATGTCGACCTTTAAAAAGATTTGGGTTGACGCCTGGAGTGCGCGTATGGAGTACATTCTTTCGAATACGCTCCTCGCACTTCTCGAATATCCTGGCTCGACCCTTCTTGGAGTGAACCGCATGCTCTCAGATAAAGACTACCGCAATGCGGTGGTGGCAAATATCAAAGACCCGTCGGTTAGGTCATTTTGGGTTGATGAGTTTGCAAAATACAACGAGCGGTACATGCAGGAAGCAGGTGATGCCATTAAAAACAAAATCGGTCAGTTTACCGCGAACCCGCTCATTCGTAATATCATTGGCCAACCCACCTCGTCTTTCGACGTTCGTCAGTTCATGGATGAGAAGAAAATTCTTATCGTGAATCTTTCAAAAGGTCTTATTGGTGAGACCAACGCAAACTTACTTGGCTCGATGCTCATTACGCGTATTTATCTTTCGGCGATGTCGCGCGCCGATATTCCCGCCGCACAGCTGAAGCAGATGCCCAACTTCTACTTTTATGTAGACGAGTTCCAGTCTTTTGCAAACGAAGCTTTTGCGAACATTTTGTCTGAAGCCCGGAAATATAAACTCAACCTCACCATTGCGCACCAGTATATTGAACAGATGGAAGAGGAGGTGCGGAATGCAGTGTTCGGTAACGTCGGTACCACCATTGCGTTTCGAGTAGGGCCATTCGATGCTGAAGTTCTTGAAACGATTTTCTCGCCTGAGTTTATGGCGACTGACATTGTAAACCTCGGGTTCGCACAAATTTACCTCACGCTTATGATTGACGGTATCGGTTCGCGGCCGTTTTCTGCGGTCACCTTGCCACCAATACCACAATCGAAAGTATCCTTTAAAGACATTGTTCTTGCAGAAAGTAGGCGTCAATATGCACAGCCGCGTGCGGTCATTGAGGCGTCGATCGCAAAATGGCACGAACCACTTCCGAAGCCTGAGGCTCCAAAAAAAGATGCGTCACGCCCTGACGTGAAGGGGGTGCTTGCACCGCATGCTGCGCGAGAGACGGTGAGTACGCACGCACCTGCTCCGACGTCGCGGGATACACAAACGCCTAGAACAGAGACTTCGCGACCGTATCGTGTGCCTACACCAACTGCGCCTACCCATGCGTCTTCGCCAACCAGCCATGAAGCCCGTGAGCGAGCTCTGGAGGTAGAGCCACGGAGAGAGACGGTGACGCCACCTGTCACTTTGGATCGTGAATCTGAAGAGCCACTACGTAAGCAGGGGAGAGAACCTTCGCCTACTGATGCAGTACGTACATCACAGGAAGTGCGCGAGACCCCGCATCGTGTGCACCCTGCACACGAGGGAGTGACGCACAGCACACCACCAGGTACGCCTCAAGCGACCAGCAAGCCAAGTGCAGACGGCGCGCTGAGTGGGTCTACAGCACACGGCGGTCGTCCCTTGGGTGCTCAGGAGGGTAGTGCTGCATCGGGACATCCACCACGACGTGCTCCGCATAGTGAGTCGCGTCCTACCGATGCGCGGGATGCACGCCCGCCCCGGAGCGGCAAGCCATCCGGGCCACCACACAAACACCAGCATATGCGCATGGGAGACGATAAGAGATCCCAGCATCTTGCCGACTTGAAGGCGGTGCTCGCCACGCTCTCGAAACCTACCGACACCAGAGTGGTGCAGGAACATGTCTTAAAGCCTGATCTTCGTTCTGCGCTCAAAGAAGCGATGCGTGAAAGAGTGGGAGAGAAGACAAATGTTGAAGCAGCACCGCGTGTAGTGGTACAGCACAGCGCCTCGCTCACGGTGCCAGACCTGCCACCATCCCTAGTACCTTTGCCATCACCTGCAGTACCTCTAGCGCCGCTTCAGTCGACAGAGCGTACGAGCGCCGAAGCTCATGCGAATGCTCCTGTCGTGTTCACGCATAAGGACAGAAGCCCAGACCCACGCGCCGAGGAGCGAAAATCACTTGAAAAATTAGAGCGTATCTTGAAAGGGAGGCACTAGGAAGTAGTTTGCTATGAGTCGTCCAGAATGCCTGTCAGCTCTGCTGCGGTGATAGGTGTGTTGTACCGCCTTATGCAACTAATCTCGCATTCTGGTAGTATGAGTGTATAGCATATGCAACAAACTATCGTCGTCACCGGTGGGGCAGGATTTGTGGGTTCACATCTGTGTGAGCGTCTTTTGCGTGACGGACATATCGTTATCTCACTTGATAACTACTTTACCGGTACTGAGGACAATCATATTCCGGGTGTGGAGTATCGCCGTGGACATACTAGAGATATTGCCACTCACATTCCTGAAACACCGAACCTCGTCTTTCATCTGGGCGAGTACGCCCGTACAGAGAAAAGTTTCGACGACATTCAGATGGTTTTCGACCTCAATATGACGGGTACGTTCGCGGTAGCGGATTTCTGTCGCACGAAAAATTGCAAGATGGTCTATGCTGGTTCCTCCACGAAGTTTGCCGATGGTGGAGAAGGACGTGACCAGAGCCCGTATGCATGGATGAAAGCGGTGAATACCGAGCTCGTGAAGAACTATGGTGAGTGGTACAACCTTGAGTATGCCATTGCGTATTTTTATAACGTGTATGGCCCACGCGAGCGTGCAGGAACCTACGGCACGGTCATTCGTATTTTTGATGAACTGCGTAAGAGAGGTGAAGCACTTACCGTGACCGCACCCGGGACACAAGAACGCAACTTTACGCACGTGAGCGATATTGTTGAGGGACTGCTGCTTGTTGCTGAGAAAGGGTATGGCGACAACTATGGCATCGGTGCTGATACAGCCTATAGCATTCTCGAGGTAGCACGATTGTTTGGTGGTGAAGTGGTGATAACTCCAGAGCGCAAGGGTAATCGTCAGCATGGCGGTGTAGACAATGCGAAGCTCAAAGAGCTTGGGTGGAGACCTGCGCACACACTTCCCGAGTACATACAGGCACTTCCTCTTTCGTAATGAGCCGTCATATACTCATCTTTTCACTCGCGTATTACCCACGTTTTGTGAGTGGTGCTGAGGCAGCTGTGCATGAGATCACTGACCGCATTTCGAGCGACGCGTTTGTTTTCCATATGATTACCATGCGTTTTGATATGCGTGACCCGCGGGAAGAGCGTATTGGCAACATCCACATACACCGTGTTGGCTTCGGCGCTTCGTATCTCTCGAAAATATGCTCCGTCCCCCTTATGGCAGCACGCGCACGCACCCTACACCGGAGTCACCAGATTGATGCAATATGGGCGCTCATGACTTACATGACCATTCCTACAGTACTCGCACGCGTTCTTGGTGTTAGAGTGCCGTATGTTGTTACGCTCCAAGATGGTGATACCTATGAAAAGGTTTTTGGGCGCTGGTTTATTGCGCCAGTCGTTCCTGTAATCGATTATGGATTTCGTCACGCACATGTTTTTCACGTAATTTCAAACTATCTAGGCGCATGGCCAAAAAAGCGAGGCTATAACGGCAGGATTGAAGTGATACCAAATGGTGCAGATCCTCGTGATGTAGCGGATTCTGTCTCATCCGGTGAAATACAGGAGCTTAGAGCAAAGTTAGGGAAAAAAGAAAACGAGGTATATTTAATTAATACTGCGCGACTCGAACACCAAAAAGCATATGATGTGGTGATTCGTGCGCTTACAAAACTCCCTGCGCATATCAAGTTGCTTGTCGTTGGCAGCGGTACCGAAGAGGTGTCTCTTAAAGCACTTGCTGATACATGCGGGGTTCGTGACCGCGTGATATTCGTTGGGCAAGTGTCGCGTGATGAAGTGACCGTATATCGAAAGGTGTCGGATATTTTTGTTGCACCGAGTCGTTCTGAAGGTTTAGGGAATGCTTTCTTGTCGGCAATGGCCTCAGAAATTCCAGTCATTGCGACACAAGAAGGTGGTCTCACAGAATTTATATTTGGTAGCACGCATAACAAAGAGCGAGAGCAAACAGCGTGGGTTGTTCCAAAAGACGATGTCGACGCTATCGCTCGAAGTGTTGAATACATTCTTGCACACAATGATGAGGTCAAGCTGGTAACAGCTCGTGCACGAAAGATGGTACTCGAACGATTTGATTGGGATACAATTGCGCGCGATATGGAGACGCAGGTCTTTAAACCTCTCTTGGCGTAAGTGTTTCTTTACGGTAATTTTCTTTTTATAACACGTATGAAACAGGATGGCATGGTAAGAAAGAAGAACGTTGTTGTTATCGGCGGTGGCACGGGGACTTTTAGCGTACTGTCAGGCCTTAAGGTCTATGCTGACGAGCTCGACATCTCTGCAGTCATCACCATGGCAGATTCGGGAGGTTCCACCGGGAAATTGCGCGACGAATTTGGGTACCTCCCGGTGGGAGATGTGCGCATGGCGCTCGTTGCTCTTGCGGATGAAGATATCGCCGATCAAGCCCTTTTGCGAAAGCTGTTTCTTCACCGATTTGAGAAAGGTGGCATGAATCTTGCGGGCCACAACTTCGGCAACCTGCTCTTGGTTGCACTTACCGATATCATGGGTTCAGAAACCGAAGCGGTACGCTTTGCATCAAGACTCTTACATACCAAGGGCAATGTACTCCCGGTAACCACTGATAATCTGACACTTGTTGCGGAGTACGACGATGGTGTGGTGGTGCGCGGCGAAACGCATATTGACGAACCAGAACATGGGAGGGATGCGCACCGCATCGTTAATCTCACTGTTGCGCCAGACGGGTATATTGCACGTGATGCGCACGAAGCAATCCTTCACGCCGATGTCATTGTCTTCGGTCCAGGCGACCTCTATACCAGCGTACTTGCTGTGTGTGTGGTGCCTGGTGTTCGCGAGGCGGTGCAACAGAGTGGGGCAGAGCTTGTCTATATTTCAAATTTGATGTCGAAATACGGTCAGACGACCGGCATGACCGTAGACGGGTGTGCTCGCGAGATTGAGCGATACCTCGGTGTCTCGCTTAATCGGGTGTTGGTAAACAATACACCCATTCCTCATGACCTCTGTGCGCGCTATGCAGAAGAAGGGGAGTATCCGGTTGCTGATGATGCATCGCGCCGTACCGAGCACATAGATCTATTGAGCGAGGTTTCCGTCGTGCAATCACCTTCTGATACACTCAAACGAAGCCTGGTTCGTCATGATTCAGTAAAACTCGCACGCGCTATACTCTTATTATGATTTTTGCTTTTGATTTTGATAGGACGCTTTTTGATACCGATGCCGACATGGCGGCCATTACCGCAGAAAATGCAACGCATCTTATAGGAGATCCTGCGGTGAATCATGTAGTGGACCCAACGCCATTTTTGTATGGAGACACCATACCATTTCTCGTGAGTCACGAACGAAGTCGCTTGTATATTGTGAGTGCGGTCACGGCACGGTATGGCCCACTCGCGGAGGCGTACCAGCGCGATAAAATTGTACGGACCGGTGTCGCATCGCTGGTGAATGAGGTACTTCTGACAGGAGATTCAAAGGTGGCTGCGCTATCGTCACTGCTCGAGAAGTATCGACACGAGCATGTGGTATTTATTGATGATAAGACCGATGTTCTTCTCGAAGTGCTCCACGCGCTTCCCGAGCTGGTGTGTGTACATATGGTGCGCAAAGGAGCCAAACGTATGAGCGACGTGACGCTTCCTGAGCATATCCCTGTTATTCAATCGTTAGCAGGATTGGCGCCGATAGTAACGCGGTATGAGTAAACACCTTCGCATACTCTCCATATCACAATATGGTGCCGACCTCGCTTCGGGAAGCGCGTTTTCAGGTGCACTCGATAGGCAGCGCGATTACGCACGGCTCGTTGCAGCGTTTGATGTTATCGTACCAGGGCGTAAGCACACGCTTGCATTTCATGAAGACTCTCTCTTTGTGCACACCGTTCCTGCGCGAACACCCATTCATTTTTTTATTGCTGCCTACCGCCAAGCCGTGCGCATGCATACACAGGCGCCCTATGATGTACTCATGGTTGATACCCCGCACCTCTCAGGGCTTTTAGGTATAGTATTGCGCGCACGGCTTGGCGTGCCACTCGTGGTACATTCGATGGCCGACATGATAGACAACCCATGGTATGGCCGTGAACGACGGCTCAATATGCTGAAAATGGCACTCATGAGTCTGGTCTGTTATGGTGCAGATGTAGTACGTGTATCCACTTGTGCTGAAGTGGAACGGTTGCAGGCAGCTGGTATGGCACCAGAAAAGATTGCGTTCGTACCGTTTTATATCGATCACACAGAATTCTCACGCACTCTCTTTGCGTGCACACAAACGGTATCAGAGCCGCACACACTCCTCTATGTCGGTCGGTTAAGCCCACAAAAGGATGTGGTCACCTTGATACGCGCCATGCAGTATGTGGTGCGTGATGTGCCTGAAGCGCGCTTGCGTATTGTTGGTGGCGGAAGCGAGTCAGCTATCGTGCAAGCGCTTGCCGCTGCGTGTGGTGTTACGCAAGCGATTGATTTCTGCGGTCCGATTCCACGAGAGGACATTGCGTGCGAATTTCGGCGCGCAGGCATTTTTGTGCTCTCCTCTCTCTATGAGGGTACCTGTATGGTGCTCCATGAAGCAGCGCTAGCTGGCTTGCCCATAGTGTCGACCGATCATGCGGGGGCAAAGGATTTTGTGGTGGATGGCAAGAACGGCATAGTGGTACACGTGCGCGACCACCGTGGCTTGGCTCGTGCCATCGTGGCGTTACTTAAGGATCCATCTATGTCTCAACGCATGGGGCAAGGCTCCCTTGAGCGTGTACAGCACTGTACAAAGGAGGCTGCCCTCGTGCATATGAGGTCACTCATGGATAGGTTCGTGCGTCAGGTATAATGGTCGTGCATACGTTCTCATATGGCATCTACACCAGATATCCTCGACATAGACGCGGTCACTACGGGTGGGCAAGATATTACTATCGTTGACCCAGAGCTTACCCTACATCACGTGCACACCAAGCAGCCTAAAGCAGTGCCGGCGCAGCCTGTAGTGTCGCACGAGTCGCACGCACCTGCTCGTGAACGTATGCGTTTGTTGTGTATTACCTACGAAGACGTATTTAATGCGAATGTTCACGCGGCTCAGCGGTATACCGGCTACGGTGCTCTCTATGAAGAAGTGCATATCATCGTGCCGACGAGAACCGAATATGCCTATGATGTCATGCAGCTAGCTGATAATGTGTGGGCATATCCAACACACTCAACGAAATGGTGGATGTACCCGTATGATGTCTATCAGACGGCGAAGCAACAACTTTTTTTCGGAGGCCTGTTTCGTCCCGATGTGATACTCGCTACTGACCCATTCGAACTTGGAGGTATTGCGTGGTTCTTGGCGCGTATCTGGAAGCGTGCATTAGTGATTGAGGCGCAGAGTTCGCTGTATGACGATACATTTCTGTATGAGCAAAGTGAGAACACGTACCGTGTGTGGGTAGGAAGGTTTGTGGCAGCGCGTGCTGGACGGGTGATGGTGCCAAGTGTTGCGGTGCGTAATGGGGTAGTGTCGCGCCTCCCCGCCTTGGCAGATCGCGTGGATGTGGTGGTGCGTGGATACGACGCAGTGCCACCTGCATCGCACACTGTATCGAACGTGCTGCATGGAAAATATCCCCACTGTACGTTTTTTATGATGGTTACCGTACCACCTACTGACCCTGACAGTGCATCTTTTGCGATTGAAGCAGCGGCATTTACGCTCCGAAAATATAAAACGTTTGCTTTGGTGATTGTGGGCAACGACAGCAAATGCCCCGCATTACAAAAGCTTGCAGTAGAAAAAGGTGTTGAAGCACAGGTTTTTTTTGAACCGTTCTTGTCTGACAACAGTGTATATATGCGCGAGGCGCATATCGTATTGGTGCCATATCGCCATAGTTGCTCAGAACAGACGCTTATAGCCGCCGCACTTCTTAAAGTGCCCGTGATTGTATCTGTGTCTGCCGCTCTCGAACAAGTGCACGTACCCGGAGAGTCGGCGCTGGTGTGTGCGCATCGCGATATGGGATGTACCATACAAGCAATTGCTACCTATGTTGGCGATAGTGTGTTGCGACAACGGTATGCGAATGAATCGGCTCGGCGTACCGAGCAATCAGAAGAGACCCGCCTCGCCGCAGGGCAAGCAATGCGTAAGTCGCTCCAAGAAGCGGTGTTCGCGTATTATGCTACTGAGGATAGTAAACTATCTACAACATGACTACACGCCTGCTCATTGTGACGGACATTCTCGACGTCGACGACCTCGTACATGGTTACTTTCATCGGTGGGCTGAAGAGCTGGCACTGCATACACCAGAGATGCACATCTTGGCCACCAAAAAAGGCTACCACACGCTACCATCGCATGTGCGCGTGCATTCGCTTGGGGAAGAAGAAAAGCGTGGTCGTATCGTAAAGACTATGCGCTTAGTGTGGTTTATGCTCCGTTATATTCGTTCTTACGATGCCGTATTTGTTGTATCGTCACCAGCTCGCGTGGTGAAGCTCGGGTGGTGGTGGAAGTTGTGGCGCAAACCCATTGGACTCTGGTATCAGTCCGGCGATTCCTCAGCGGCACTCTCAGTGGCCCGCCCGTTATTGTCGTTTATTTTTACCCCTACTACCCATGGGTACCACGGCGGTGGTGATATAAAGCGTATTGTCGGGTATGGTCTTGATGTCACACGCTTTAAGCCACTGCTCCGACCTAAGCATGATGGAGTTTTTCGCATGGTGACCGTGGGTGCCATCAGTGCTGTCAAAGATTATGAGACCCTCATTGAGGCTGTTTCGCTTCTCCATGAGTCTGTCGAGAAACCCATTGTATTGACTATTGTGGGGGCACCGAAAGAAGGAGAAGAAGCCTTTGCGCTCGAGGTACGCTCATACGCTCGCGGTTTTGGACTTGGGGAAGTGATTACCTTTGCTGGTCCCATGAAAAATATTGAGGTGGCCAAAGCACACCAAGCTGCAGATGTGTATGTAGGTATGAATACACGTGAAGGCATTGAGAAAACGCTTGCTGAAGCAGCGGCGTCGGGCTTGCCCATTCTGACTGCCAATCGCGCATTTGAAGAGTTTGCGCGTGACTATGCGCCTTTTGTATTTTTTGATCCTAAAGACGCGACTATGCTCGCCGAGCGGTTACGCCACATGATGAAAATGTCTTACGATGCTCGCCATGCATTAGGACATGTTTTTCGTGATGTGGCGGTCCATCACTATAGTCTCGATGCATTTGCACGTGGCGTGATGAGCGCATACGAACACGTTGATCGCGGGTAGGATGGTTACTCTATACAATCAGTGCTAGTTTTTGTACCAGAGTCTGCAAACTCTGGTTATCTATAACCACATCTTGCATCATCTTAATTTTCGCTGCTCTCTCTTCTTTAGTAAGGGCTACGACGTATTGTATCTTCTCGACCAGGCTGTCTACGCTGTCTTGTGTCACCTTGAGGGTGTCGTGCATCACTGGACGGATCATCTCATTGAAGTCCAAAGAGGTGGTGATGGGTATGCAGCCAGCAGCAAGCGCTTTGAAGATGGTTTTGTCGAGCATGCCACTTCTCGATACGTTGAGATATATGTCATGTGACAGATAATATTTATATGTTTCCGTACTGGGTACAGGGCCAATAAACTTGACACCATCACCCAATTGCAACGCCGCATGGAGCGCCTGGATTTCATTTTCGTAGTGGGGAAATGCGCCTTTGTTGGTCCCACCAACAAAATCAGCGGTGACGTGTATACCGGCGTCATAGAGTTTTCTCAGGGCATATAAAATGAGCTCAGGTTTTTTAGAGGGGTCGAGGCGTGCCAGTGCGAGAATAGAGTTTTCGGGAACTGAAAATTTTTCTGTGGTGTGTAGACTTGCGACATCTACACCGACAGGCATTTTAAGCGCATTTTTGAAGCGTGCGTTGTAGGAGTAATCTGAGGTATAAAATGTTTTGTGCGAGATACGGCACGCCACATCAGTAAGGAGATTCCCTGCGTAATGGTTTCTCCATAAAAATATTTTTTTGCCACATATTTTCCACACACATCCACCTAGTAAAGCGTATTCCTGGATCTGGTGTATAAATACACGATCGTACTGACCTATGGTCTTCAGAATGTAATAGTAAAATGTCAGTACATAAAAAATTTTTCTCACGAACGATTTTTTTTTGCCAAATTCCTTTCCGAGAGACAGTACCCGTACGTTGTCCGGCAGAGCATATGTCCCAGACTTGAGAGTAATGACGGTGATGTAGCTGTATTTTTTGGAGAGTTCAACAATCCAGTTATGGAAAAAACCTAACATGGTCGACTGTGTGTCTACCTCCTGACAACAAATTAATAGTTTTTTCTGACTCATATGACGTCGTTACCGGCGCAGGAGTGCCAATCTATGCACACAGATTACGTACAGCAGTAACGAGCAGTATGACACATCACTCTCGCGAGTTCTATATATCGGCACGATGTTCAGCGTACTATATTAGACCACATCACAGAAGTTTTACCAGGTTTCTGGTGGCCAAGAGTGGTAAAAATATGCCATGGTATAATCTTTCCATTATATGTTGCACGATACCAAAATAGCTCCGCCAAAGCGGCTCCGTGTGCTTTTTTTGTATAACCGTACGCGTACCGATCTTTATCGGGACGTACAGAGCGGAGAGGCGCATAGCGCCGGTTTTTGGGGGCTCGTCCATCTTCCCGAAAACGATATCGACGCAGAGTTTGTGGAGCTCGAGCAGTATGTACCGCGACGAGTTGCCACCTTTTTGCGCAGGTATATATTTCGCAACATTTATTTCATCCATATTCCGTTCTTTTTTAAATTTTTTTCCTACGACATAGTGTTTACCTCAGCTGCTTTTGGTTCACAATTGCTCCATGCGGTACTCAGAGTACGAAGGCCAGTGTGGGTCATGCATGATTTCAGTATAACGGGTTTCATTGGGCAAGGTACTACCCTTAAGCAGCGTGTGTTTAAGTATCTAGTCAGTCGATCAGCAGGTATTGTCACCGTCGGTAGGGAAGAAACAGAAAAATTGAAACGTATGTTTCCTAAGCTTGCCGACAACATCAGGTACATACCTTTTGGTGTTGATTTAGATTTTTTTCAACCACAACCGGTACCTCAGAACAACATCGTATTTGCAGTGGGTTTTGACCCGGACCGCGACTGGAAGACATTGATAGCTGCAGTAGAGGGCACTGATTTTGAAGTCATCATAGCAACAAAACCCTCGCGACTTATGGGTATCACACTTCCGCGCAATGTGACTCAGAAAGTGTTTACCCAAAGGGAGCTGATTGATGCGTATGCTCGCGCGTCAGTGGTTGTGCTGCCCATGGACACGAGTAAGGGAGTAAACGATGCCATGGGATGCACCACACTCTTTGAGGCTCTGTCGATGGGTAAGGCAATTGTCGGTACAAATACTCACACATTTGCATCTTATATAACTCATGGAAAAAATGGCCTCTTGGTGCAAGAGGGAGATGTCGAGGCTCTTCGTGAGGCAATAGGCAAGGTACTCCGCGATGATGAGCTCCGGAAGACACTCGAAGCTGGCGCGCGCACCTATGCCGTAGAGCACCTGGATATACGAAAATTAACCGTAGAGCTCGCACAATTTTTCAAGAAATTAGTGTCCTGAGCGCAGGCGCTATATTTGGTACAATAGGGCGTATCGTCGAACATAATAATTCATCACTACATGCTTGGTCTAGAAACGGTCTATAAAGCACATCACCAGAAAAGAGGGGAAGGGTTTGCCATCTTGCTCCGCGAGCGCGGTGCTTTTCTACGCAAGCATATCCACACAGGGAAACACGTGCTCGATATAGGCTGTCGTGACGGCCAGTTGACTTCAGAGTACGTTAAGGGAAATGAGGTAACTGGCGCAGACATCGACAGTGAAGCATTGGCACGTGCCAGTGCTGACATTGGCATACACACACTCCACGTAGACTTAAATGGTGATTGGCCATTCGCGCTCGAACACTACGACGCCGTGGTTGCGTGTGAGTTCCTTGAACACATTTACTTCCCTGAAGTCATTTTTGAGAAGGTCAAAAAGACATTGAAACCAGGTGGCCTCTTTGTGGGCACTATCCCCCATGCATACAGCCTGCAGTCACGGGTTAAGTTTTTGCTTGGCACCAAGAAGGGTACACCTCTTGAAGATCCTACCCATATCAACCATTTCAAGTATAGCGATTTCCGCACATTGCTTGAAAAACACTTCACCGTTCTGGAAGTGGCCACATATGTGCCACCTCGCTATCGGTTATTGGCTCGCATGTTCCCGTACGCTTTCGCCCACGATCTCATGTTTGCGGTAGTGAAGAAGTAACTGAATATGCAAATGTAAGGTTATAGGCTATATGAACGCTATGAGTGAAACGAATGAGATGCGGGGTAAGGTAGTGGTTGTGTCGGGAGGTTTCGACCCTGTACACATCGGTCATGTGCGCATGTTTGAAGAGGCTAAAGCGCTTGTGGGAGCCAAGGGGAGGCTGGTGGTAGTGCTTAACTGCGACGCCTGGCTTATACGTAAGAAGGGGAAAGCATTTATGCTGCAAGATGACCGAGCGGAGATAATCCGGGCATTTGCCTGTGTCGACGATGTCTATATTCTTGAATCAGACCGTAATGATGTGGGTGAAGCACTCGAACACATTAAACCACATATTTTCGCCAATGGTGGAGATAGGCGGAATACCGAAGATATTCCTGAGGCAGTGGTATGTGAACAGTATGGCATCGAAATGGTGTTTAATATTGGAGAAGGGGGGAAGATACGCTCAAGTTCAGAGCTGTTGCGTAATTACCTTGGGAAGAATGTATAAAAACTCATCGTGGCGATGAGTTTTTATACATACCGTCACATCTCTTCTTGTTCCAACCTTGTTCGAGTGTCTGTACTTATGAACACAGAATCTTCATACATGGGACGGCCAGTTTT
>JBJOQE010000019.1:0-3465 GCA_046050105.1 Candidatus Parcubacteria bacterium | reverse complement strand
CCGGGTCTTCGTCGACCTCTTCCCATGGGGCACCGGCTTGATTTTCGGCCGCGAGTACATGAACGCGCGCGACGTCCTCCGCAAAGTGTCAGTGGGCGACACCATCGCTGCGAAGGTAGTTGATACCGAAAACAAGGATGGGTACATCGAACTTTCCCTCAAGGAAGCTCGTCAGGCACTCATCTGGAGCGAGGCAGAATCAGCCATGAAGGAGCAGCGTGTGCTTACCCTCATCGTGAAGGAAGCAAACAAGGGTGGTCTTATCCTTGAGTGGCAAGGTATCCAGGGCTTCCTCCCTGCTTCCCAGCTTGCACCTGCACACTACCCTCGCGTTGAGGATGGCGACAAGGACAAGATTCTCTCTGAACTCATGAACCTCGTGGGCAACCCGCTCTCAGTTATTGTGATTACTGCCGATCAGAAAGAAGCAAAGCTCATCTTCTCTGAAAAGGGCCCACAGGAAAAGGAAGAGAAAGAAGAAAAAGTAAGCCGCTACGCTGTTGGTGATACAGTATCAGGCACCGTCACTGGCGCCGTCGACTTCGGTGTATTCGTCCGCCTTGAGGAAGGCCTCGAAGGTTTGGTACATATCTCAGAAATCGACTGGGGCCTCGTGGAAAATACTCGCTCACTCTTTAAGGTTGGCGACAAGGTACAGGTGAAAGTCATTGAAGTGAAGGACGACAAGATTTCACTCTCTATCAAGCAGCTTAAGGAGAACCCATGGGTTGGTGCATCTCAAAAGTTTGCGAAGGACCAGATGGTTGAAGGTGTGGTTATCAAATACAACAAGCACGGTGCCCTCGCCTCTATCGAGGAAGGTGTTGCTGGTTTGGTACATATCTCAGAGTTTGCAAGCGAAGAGGAACTCAAAAAGAACCTCGAGCTCGGTAAGAAGTATCCGTTCAAGATTACCCTCTTCGAGCCAAAGGAGCACCGCATGACCCTCTCGACCAAGATGGACTAACACTATAGACACAACAATACCCTCACGCCTACAGCGTGGGGGTATTGTTGTGTCTACCGACTAAGCTCCATTCACCACATTCATTGTTACATCTTTCCCCTTACTCACTAAAAGCACTAATGCTTCATGGACTCGCGCCACAGTGTCTCGATATGCTCCTTGCTCAGCCTTACCAAGATCGCTCATTAAAAAACGCACCACCGCATCTTCTCCCTTCGGCTTTCTCATCATGCCTTCGTGGTCCACTGGAGCACAGCCAATACGTATCCGCACAAAGTCTTTGGTCTGTACCGCTTTAATAATTGACTCAACACCGTTGTGCCCCCCAGAGCCTCGCGCGAAGGCCACCCGCACTACTCCCCACGGCAGGTCGATGTCGTCATACACCACGACGAGCATTTGAGGCGCCTCCACGGCCGACACAAGCGTGTTCACTGCCGACCCCGACTTATTCATGTATGTATCGGGGAGTAATGCTTTGGCCGCCACACCAGCCAACGTTATATCTGCCACATGTCCACGATGTTTGGCACTTGTATGAAGTGTCACTCCCTGGTCTTTCACTATGGTCTCAAGCACCATGCGCCCAAGGTTGTGCCTCGTACGCACGTATTCCTCTCCAGGGTTTCCAAGGCCAACGATAACAAACATAAAATGATGTAGACATCATACTATCACGAGAAAAAATATGTGGTGGTGCCCTACCAAAAAATACAAAAACTTGTGCGCAGTGAAGTACGCGCATATAATGGTGACCATATTCTCTATGGAACCTACGTTTGAGCATGCGCATTCCACACCCTCGTCGCCTGCTCCCGACCGTCGCCCCGGTGCACTGGGAGAAATAGTCCGTTTTGCCCTCATTGCGCTCGTTATCGTTATTCCGATACGTTTCTTTATCGCACAGCCATTCATTGTATCTGGTGCATCAATGGAACCAACGTTCCACAACGGGCAATATCTCATCGTCGACCAGCTTTCATACCAGCTAAACGACCCTACTCGTGGCGACGTGATTATCTTTAAATACCCCAAAGATCCATCTAAGTATTTCATTAAACGCCTTATTGGCCTTCCAGGTGATACTGTGTCGATAAACGGCAATGTAATAACTATCTACAATGACACACATCCTGATGGCTTAGTGTTGAGCGAGCCCTACGTGGCGCATATGAATCCAAACACCACCATTACCGAAGTACTCGGCCCAGGCGAATACTTCGTCTTAGGTGATAACCGCGACAATAGCTCCGATTCACGAGTCTGGGGCATCCTCCAAGATGAACTTATTGTGGGTCGTGCGTTCCTCCGACTCTTCCCACTCAAAGAAGCAAACTATCTACCCGGCAGTGTCGATACCAGCAACTAACCTTTTCATCATGAGCATTGAATTACCCTCGCCGACAGAATTCATTAAGGTTGCCACCAAAACAGCACGACACTTCGGTTTTGATTCGCTCGAAAATACCAAGGCACGCCAAGTAAAAGCTGAGGTCAAGAAGGCTACGCCGCAGCGCATTCCTGCTGCCGACCGTAAGGTCGACAACCTCCACGGTATACTCACTTCGGGTATAGCTTCATACTTCGAAAACAACCTCCATCACGCCGCACGCCCTACCCTGTTCTCCTCCATCGAAGAAGTGCCCCGCACTGGCGACCTTGCCCTCGCCTTGCATGCCGTAGGCGTGAGTAAATCTATTGCGGAGACCCTTCTCATTCAGACCATGCGTTCCATTCTCACCGACCTCGGCATCACCGAGCACGTGGTACGCATCAACTCGCACGGTGACCGTGAGTCGGTCAACCGCTACACGCGCGAACTCACTAACTTCTTCAAGAAACGCATGGAGGAAATGACACCGCAGTCACGTGACCTGATGAAAGATCACGTCATGATGGCGCTCGGCCACCTCATTGAAAAAGAGCACGATCTAGCCTTCCGTGCACCTTCGCCACTCGAACACCTCTCCGACCAAAGCCGTAAACATTTCCGCGAAATTGTGGAGTATTTAGATATGGCAAATGTGCCCTACGAAATCGACTCAAAGCTTATTGGGCATCACCTCTGCTACTCTGATGCACTCTTCTCAATTGTACCTACGTCGCAAAGTGACAGCGATGCGCCATTCATTGTGCGTGGCGGCCGTTACGACGAGTTTGTAAAGCGCCTCACCAAACAAAACGTACCCGCAACTGGTGCAGTCATGATTCTTCGCGCACGCAAGGTGCCTGCACGTCTTCCTAAAATTGACGACCTTACCCCTTCAATCTTTGTGGTACAGCTTGGTTTCGGGCCAAAAATACGTTCACTCATGATGATGGAGGACTTAAAACGTGCCAACATCGCTGCATACCAGGAGCTTTCTTCCGACTCTCTCGGCGAACAACTCCGCATGGCAGAACAGCTTGACGTCCCATACTCTCTTATTGTGGGTCAAAAGGAATACGTGGAGGGAACCGTTATTGTCCGCGACATGAAATCGCGCTCACAAGAAAGC
>JBJOQE010000018.1:0-5453 GCA_046050105.1 Candidatus Parcubacteria bacterium | reverse complement strand
GATGTCGATTGTTATTCATGAAGTTGCACATGGTTATATGGCCAACTGGCTTGGCGACCCTACCGCCCGCCTGGCCGACCGCCTGACACTCAATCCCATAAAGCACATCGACCCGCTCGGCTCCATCATCATCCCCACATTCCTCTTCCTCACGAACGCCGGCCTCCTTTTTGGGTGGGCAAAGCCGGTACCATATAACCCCTATAATCTGCGAAATCAGCGGTGGGGTGAAGCGCTCGTCGCTATAGCAGGCCCAGGCACAAACATACTCCTCGCTGTTATCTTCGCACTCGTGGTGCGGTTTGGCGCGGGGGCGGGGGTATCGGTCGCATTCCTCGATATTGCACACTATATTGTGTATATCAACGTGCTCCTTGCCTGCTTTAATATGATTCCCATTCCGCCACTTGACGGCTCAAAAGTGCTAGCGGCTGTGCTCCCATATCGGCTCGAGATGCGGTACCGAGAGCTTGTTGGCCTCACCGAACAGTATGGCGTCATTGCGACGTTCGGGTTCATTTTTATCTTCGTCTATATACTATGGAAGCCATTTTCAGTCGTTGTCGGCACCATCTACAGACTCTTGGTAGGATGATGCGATGTCGAATGCTTGCCCCGTTAGAAAACAAATCACCATTGTTTCAGAAATTGCACCGCATTCGTTTGTAGGTTTTCTAACGGGGCTTGCAATACTCTCTCGGGCGTAGTAGAGTGTCGACACCGTATTTCCGCGGTTTTATTTTTTCGCGGAGGCAATAGAAAAGACAATAGAGCACCACATGGCAACAATTAACCAACTTACACGAAAGAAGCGCACCACCCAGACCCGTCGTTCAAAGACAGGTGCTTTGGCGTATGGTTTTAACCACATCACCAACCGCCCCAAGGCGTACAATTCGCCGTTCAAGCGTGGGGTATGTACCCGCGTGACCACCAAGACGCCTCGTAAGCCAAACTCAGCTATTCGTAAGATCGCCCGCGTGCGCCTGACGAACGGCCAGGAAGTAACCGCCTACGTTCCCGGCGAAGGACACACTCTCCAGGAACACTCAGTAGTGCTTCTCCGCGGCGGTCGTGTGAAGGACATTGGTGTGCAGTACACTATTGTGCGTGGTCGCTACGACTCAACTGGCATCGATAAGCGCCGCCGTGGCCGCTCTCGCTACGGAGCTAAGCGCCCAAAGGCAGCTAAATAGCACGGACCCCACAACTTTCAATTATTTATGCGACGACCAATCAAAAAGCGTGACCCTATCCAGCCTGACCGTGAACACGGCTCTGTGCAGGTAACCAAGCTCATCAACTGTGTGATGGAGCGTGGCCAGAAGGAGACTGCACGTAAAATCGTGTACGGAGCTTTCGAGGTAATTAAGGAGGCAACAAAGGATGCGGCAGTGGCAGAAGGTGCCACGAGTCCTCTTGAAGTGTTCGAGACCGCGATTCGCAATGCAGGTCCTCAGATGGAAGTGCGCTCACGCCGCGTGGGTGGTGCAAACTACCAGGTGCCTCGTGAAGTGCGTCCTGAACGCCGCCTTGCGCTTGCGCTCCGCTGGATCATCGCTGCTGCACGTGCGCAAAAGGGCGTGCCGATGCACAAGGCGCTTGCTCTCGAACTTATCTCCGCAGCCAAGGGTGAAGGAAACGCCGTGAAGAAGAAGGAAGATACGCACAAGATGGCAGAGTCGAACCGCGCGTTCGCTCACTTCGCTTGGTAAAAAATTCCCCGAAAGGGGATTTTTTCTATCGAGCATGGGGACTCGTGCCCGTATGGGACGCCCATTTTGCCTGGTAATCCCAAAAATCTACGCCTGGCCTGTTGCTTAGAGAAAAGGACCCGCTTCCTCTTCAGAGTAGGCCTCGGGTCTTTTTTCTTGCACTGCACCCCACACATAATAGAGCGAACCAGTACGGAGCTATTGACAACATAGTATATACGTGCTAATATATAAAGGTAAAGGGGCACTGTGCCCCTTGCTCTTTAGAAGGAAGAACAATATGGATACACTCAACGAAGATTTTTTCGTGTTCACACATGTGGGTACAGCGGGGTACGACTTGATGGTGGGCATTCCCGGCGCCCACAACATCTTTGTTGCAGGAGACGGCAATGACGTTGTCTCCGCTTATGGCGGAACAAATACCGTCGTTGCAGAGGGCGGGGATGACATTGTTGTCTTGGCCTCTGGCTACAATCACGTGGTCGATGGCGGGTTCGGCAACGATACTATCTTTCTCCAGGACACCTGGGGGCAGACCTCTGTTTATGGCGGCACCGGCAACGACACCATCACCATGGCTGGCGGCAGTGACTGGTTTGCAACTCTGTTTGCAAATGGCGGTTCCGGCAACGATAGTGTTTATGGCGGCAGCGGAAATGACACCATTTCCGGCGGCGCTGGTAACGACACCATTACGGCCGGAGCCGGCAACGACAGCATCGCGGGCGGTGCTGATCAAGACACGCTACGCGGTGGCCTGGGAGATGATTTCATCTCAGGTGACGCCGGTAACGACAGCATCGCGGGTGGCCTCGGTAACGACCACCTCTACGGTGGTACGGGCAGCGACCACTTGAGCGGAAGTGGAGGGAAAGACTGGCTGGACGGCGCCGCCGGCAACGATACCCTCTACGGAGGGCGATTGGAAGACATTTTTGTCTTCCAGGACTTCATCCATGGGGAACGCGACGTCGTCGCTGACTACAAATCTGGTGAGGATGTCATCCTCATCGGATACGATGATTACCAAGTTCGCCAGGTGGGGGCACATGTCCTCATCGAGGTGGAGAGTGCCACCAGCACCGCATCGGTGCTGGTGTTGAACGCCAGCGTTGCGGGTGTCCACGTTGAGGACATGTTCTGGGGCAAAGGCTAAGTCCTCATAGCTGGTTGCATTCGTGCAACCAGCTTTTCTTTTATTGCGCATCAGCCGTGTTTATTCTATAGTGTACGCAACTTTGAGGGGCATACGCCCTTTTTTGGTTTGCACACATTTTAATCACCCATTACCCAACTTTAGTATTTATGGCACGCGAATATCCACTCGACCGTACACGCAACTTCGGCATCATTGCGCACATTGATGCCGGCAAGACCACCACGTCGGAGCGTATTCTCTTTTACACCGGCATGAGCCACAAGATTGGCGAAGTGCACGATGGTGAGACCGTTACCGACTGGATGGAACAGGAGCGTGAGCGTGGCATCACCATTACCGCTGCGGCAATTACCTGTTTCTGGACCCCAACCTATGTTGCGGACAAGAAAGACACTGCACAGAAAATCCGCTTCAACGTGATCGACACGCCGGGACACATCGACTTCACTGCAGAAGTGAAGCGCTCTATGCGCGTGCTCGACGGTGCGGTGGTGGTATTTGACGGTGTGGCGGGAGTGGAGCCACAGTCAGAAACCAACTGGCGTTATGCTGAGGAAGCAAAGGTGCCGCGCATTTGTCTCATCAACAAGATGGACCGCACCGGCGCATCCTTCGAACGTTCGTTCGCGTCCATTCTCTCTCGTCTTTCAAAGAAGGCAATTCCCGTGCAGCTTCCTATTGGCGCTGAGGATCAGTTTGCCGGTGTCATCGACCTGATGTCTATGAAGGCGTACAAATTTGAAGGAGAAATGGGTATGGAGGTGATTCCGTACGAGATACCTTCTGAATATCAAGATGCGGCAAAGACCGCACGTGCTGCCCTTATCGAGAAGATTGTGGAAAACGATGATGCCATGATGAACGCATACCTTGAAGGCGTGGAGCCATCACTCCCCGATCTGAAGCGCGTCCTCCGCAAGGCAGTGATCGAGAATAAGATTTTCCCCGTGATGACCGGTTCGGCACTCAAGAACAAGGGTGTACAGCTCGTGCTCGATGCAGTGGTGGACTACCTTCCATCGCCACTCGACCTCCCTCCACAAAAGGGCACCAATCCCCACACCGGTGCCGAGGAGACACGTCTCCCCGACGACAACCAGCCATTCTGTGCGCTTGCCTTCAAGCTTCAAACCGACCCATTCGTGGGCGCCCTCACGTTCTTTCGTGTGTACTCGGGTGTGGTGAAGTCGGGCTCATACATCTACAACGCAAACACGGGAGACAAAGAGCGTCTTGGCCGTATTGTGCGCCTTCAGGCCGACAAGCGTGAAGAGGTGACCGAAGTGTATGCCGGAGAAATTGCTGCAGCGGTAGGTCTTAAGGATACAAAGACCTCACATACACTCTGCGATGAAAACCAGCCTATCGTACTTGAGCAGATTGTTTTCCCTGAGCCAGTGGTAGCGATGCGTGTGGAGCCAAAGACCAAGGCAGACCAAGAGAAGATGGGCATGGCTTTGAAGAAGCTCTCAGACGAAGACCCAACGTTCCGTGTGTCTACTGACGCTGAAACAAACGAGACCATCATTGCCGGTATGGGTGAGCTTCACCTCGAAATTATCGTCGACCGCATGAAGCGTGAGTTCAATGTGGAGGCAAATGTGGGCAAGCCACAGGTTGCCTACCGCGAAACTATCCGCCGTGCAGCTGAAGCAGACTATAAGTACATCAAGCAGACAGGTGGTAAGGGTCAGTATGGTCACGTGAAGATTCGCCTCTCACCAATGGTGCCACTAGCGGAAGGTGAAGAGGTAAAGAAGAACGTGAAGCGTTACGATGACTACGAGTTTGTCAACAATATCAAGGGAGGTGTGATTCCGAACGAATTCATCCCTGCGGTTGAAAAGGGTATTAAGGAAGCGCTTGACCGCGGTACGGTTGCGGGCTACAAGATGGTGAACGTATCGTGCGAACTCTTCGACGGTTCGTACCACGATGTAGACTCCTCAGAAATTGCCTTCAAGCTCGCGGCGATTAACGCCTTCCAGGAGGCAGCCGCAAAGGCAGACTCTGTGCTCCTCGAGCCAATTATGAAGATTGAGGTGG
Source organism: Candidatus Parcubacteria bacterium (assembly GCA_046050105.1). GTDB lineage: Bacteria > Patescibacteriota > Minisyncoccia > Phycocordibacterales > UBA918 > JAYQPD01. The sequence continues at coordinate 530 of JBJOQE010000018.1, read as the reverse complement.
TAACCCCTGAAAAGTTCATGGGTGACATCAACGGCAACGTTGCCTCAAAGCGTGGACAGATTGAAAGCATGGACGCACGCGACATGGTGCAGGTCATCCACGCAAAGGTACCGCTTTCAGAAATGTTCGGCTACACCACCACGCTCCGCTCGATGACCGAAGGCCGTGCATCGATGACGATGGAATTTGATCACTACGATGTGGTGCCTCCGAATGTTGCGGAAACCATCAAGGCTGCTCGAAAATAATCTACGGTATGTAACAAAACGCCTAACACTTCTGTGTTGGGCGTTTTTTCATTCGGATATATGCACATACATTCCTAGCATAACAATATGCGTGGATGTACTATTTGAAGTATGCGATATATTGTTCTATCTACTCTTGCTGTTATTTTGCTGCTCTCTGGGGTTTCCACATTCCCAAAATCGGTAGAGGCTGGTTTGTTGGATAGTCTAAAGAGTGCTTTCGGAGGGGGTGGCGGAGCACAGGGATACGGCTCAGGAGATAACTGTGGAAATTGTAATGAT
>JBJOQE010000017.1:0-2519 GCA_046050105.1 Candidatus Parcubacteria bacterium | reverse complement strand
TCAGGTGACAGAGCAGGATGCCTTGCAACGCGAGGTGCACGAACTGGGGCATGCGTATGCCACCGACAAGCTCACCATCACAGAGGTTGCTGATATTCTTGGTTTCACAACCAAGAATAAGGAGCAGTTTGCGACTAGCATACTCCTCGGCAGGCACAAACTCTTGCCGCCAAAGCTGGCACAAGTTGCCAGTGTACTCGCTCGCTTTCCAAGGCAAAAAAAGCATACGAGAGGTGACACGCACAGTAGAGCGCCAGTTGCTTTCGTGATGGAGCATGCAGCACAACCGCACCCGGTGGGTGTGAAGCTTATGCTCAGCATGGCTGCACGGGATATTCAGAGCCTCACCGAGGTCTCAGAATATCTTGCGTCTCCCGCTTCTTCGGAAGCTGAACGAGCGCTCTTGCATTCGCTTGCAGGGGATAATGCGGTACTAAAACTTATCTCAAGCCTACGGCCACTGTGCAGTGAAACTGCACTTAGGCTTCACCACAAACAAAAGGGGATATAAATGGGCGTACCATTGAAACAGACCGCTCAAGCGAGAGAAGGTTTTTCTCTTGTAAAGGCACCTGTCGGCTTTATGTTGGCCCGTGCTATCGACGACTCATACGGCACACTCGTTGAGTGTATCTATGAGTTGGTGCAAAACGCTATCGACGCCAATGCCAAAACAATTGGCGTATCGATCAATAAACGCACACGGAGTATTCAAATCCGTGACGATGGTGACGGCGTTTCGAAAGAAAAGTATGAAACCGCGCTTCAGTCGGTCATGCAGACCATGAAGTCGCGGGATAAATACGGCCAATTCGGACGCGGCATGCTTTCTCCTTTGCGTAAGTGCAAACGGCATACACTCACTTCCTGCCAAAAAGGCGGCATGGTATTCCTTGAGTGGAGCTTTGCTACAAGCGACATAGAGTCACAGAGCGATCAGGTTTTTGTACCGCATCGCATTCGTGGCGACTTGCGCTCGAGGACCGACAAGCGTGGCCATCAAAGCGGAGTTACTCTTGTTGACTGGCAAACGCTTATCGAAATCCACGAGTATACAACAGACCGTATGGTGTCTAAAATACCGTCCGCACAGAACATCTTTGACGAGTTGGTGCGCCGCTATCGTAAGAAGATGCTGGACAACAAGATCGGCATTGCCATTACGATATCGGACGGTAAGACTGCCGTTGATGAGAAAGTTGGGTTTGCAGCACCGTACTATGGCCATAAACTTTCGCAACACACAGTTCGTCACATTGATGCCGGCATGACCACCTTCAACTTGTTTCTTGCAAAAAGGAACGAGAAAGGAGCCCTTGCAGGTGTCGGTGTCTCGGTTGGTGAGACAGGCAACGAGTTCAGAATGCCATTTACGGTGTTCTGTAAGTCGGTGCAAGGTGTACTTTCAGCTCATGTGGTAGAGGCTCTCCAATCAGGAGTATTTGAAGGGGATATCTTTACCGCACGTGCAAAACTGCACCACAATCGAAAAGAATTTGAGGCGAGCGATGCTCTCCTCGGATTCTGTGAGTCGATTGAGACGTGGTACGACGATGTGGGTAAGCAGCACTATGAAGCTGTGGTAGACGCTCGCGACAGCGAGCGGTACAAAGCTCTTGGTGAAGATTTGTCACGCACCATGGAGAAGCTTCTTGCTGACCCTAAGTTCGTCGACATTCTGCGGCCGTATGCAGGTAGTGTGAAAGGGAAAAAAGAAGCGGCAGAAGGCGATGAGCCTGGCTCTGACGTTTCAGAACCTCCAACACCTCGTGCAGAATCCGTACCTCGTGAAAGCGAAGTAGGACGAAGTGGTGCATCACCAAGTGGTGAGAAAGCTCCACGGAAGACCCGCGCCGCAGCACAAAGTGGCACACTTGGGATTACCTTCAAATACGAGGAAGTCTACGACGACAAAATCCTCTGGGCCTTTGAGGGTGGAACGCTCACCTTCAACATCCTGCACTCAAAGTGGCGTGCCTGTGAAAGCAGTCAACGTCGCTTAAAGCAGCTTCAGGAGCTTATCTGCATGAAAGCTCTCGTGCTTGAAATGATGCCTGAAGGCGACTGGAAAGCACACGCACGTGCCTACAGTGAGGAATTGGTTGACCCGTTCATCCACCTCCTCATCAACTCGCCAAACTTCCAACACATTGGCGCTGTAAGGAAAAGCACCTAATAGCACACACCCATCGCTTCTTGCGGTGGGTTTTTATATTGTACTTACCTAAAGGGAGCGAGAGTACGCACTTCACTGTATCTCGTGAATTGAGGTGTTGCGATGGATGATTTCGTCGTTCCGCACCGAGAGGAAAAATTCATACTGGTTGCGTGGGTGGCGGCCATACCATTCAAGAAAGTCGCTCTGTACATGTTTCCTTTTGAGCTCTTCGCCGTATATTTCAAGGAAACGGTCATACTGCAAAAATGCATGATTTTCAAACATGAAGTTCAACTCATATGAGTAGCGGGGTTTTACTAGAAAGAGAATGTACGATGACCAAAAGTAGAAAAAGGCAAAC
>JBJOQE010000016.1:0-7908 GCA_046050105.1 Candidatus Parcubacteria bacterium | reverse complement strand
CCGGCAGTGTCGGCAGTATCCACACGATAGGTATAGCCAAGTTTTGCAAACACGTCACCAACTTCGCTGCTTGATGTACTGTTGGTGTTTCCTTGATGCTGGTAGCTTGTTACCACAGAGTCGTCTGCTACACGCGTAATTTTACCGAAGCCGGCGAACTTGCGGTCGCGTGGACTTGTTGAAGATGCGTAGATAGTGCCGTCAGCGTAGTTATAGGTTTCTTTCCATGTAGTGCCAAAGCCACTGTTGTAGGTCGTGGTTGCGACAGTCTGCATACTCATTGGCATGAGCGGATTGGCATTTTGGTTTGTAGGTGTTTTAAACGTGGTGCTTCCGCGGTAGCCAAACGAGGTGCTGCCGCCACGTCTGTCCTCGTGCACAGTGAGCATATCAACTACTGCACCGGTGCCGTGGTAGATGTTTGTGGTGGCATTTACCGATGCACCAGTAGTACTCACATAGTCGGTACGTACAATGACATCTACCATGCCGTTGCCATCGACATCAGCAAAGCGAGTGCCGAGGTCGTCGGTCCAGTTTATGGTGATAGGTACTGGCAAATACCAATGTGGTGCAGTGCTCCATCCTGCACCATTATTAAGATAGGTGCCGGAGACAATGCCCTGATTCTGGTCTAGATGTTTGAATATGTAGTCTACGAGTCCATCGTTATTTACATCCACAAACCTCCCACCGTAGTCGTATGCACCGTAGTAGACAAGCGGAAGAGGTACACGCCAGGAAGAGTTCTCTACCCATCCGGAGCCGGTGTTAAGGTAGGCAGCATTTACTTGCACCGCGTAGTTGCTGTCGACGCGATGAGTGACGATATCAACCAACCCATCGTTGTTGAGGTCGGCAAGGCGTGTTCCCGCGTCTGCGGTATCACTGTAGATAAACGGCTGCGGAATACTCCACGACGGCGCATGAGCCCACCCACTTCCCGTGTTGAGGTACACCTTATCAACGAGTATTGTGCCGGCCGTGTTGGTGCGTTTAATGAGAATGTCCACGAGCCCGTCGCCGTTTACATCAGCCATACGTGCTCCGAAGTCGGTAGTGCCTTCTTGGAATAGCTCGGGAATAGTCCACGAAGCGTCATAGCTCCAGCCTGTGGTAGTACTCAGCCATACTTTACGTGTTTCTACACCATTTGATTCTTTAAAACTTTGTACGATGTCCGGAAAGGCATCTCCATTTACATCCACAAACTGAGCACCCTTACTCGAAGTGCTTGTTTGGAAAATGGTGGGCACTATCCATGAAGCGTCATAGTTCCAGTACCCACCTTTGTTGATATGCACTCTTTGGGTACTGCTGGCTCCTTCTGCATAACTCCGCACAATATCGGGTAGCGCGTCGCCGTTAATGTCGACGAGATACGTTCCTGCTGGTGTGTTGTCGCTTTTTACAAATGGCTCGGGGATGCTGCTGCTCGCCGCTTCTTCCCATATGTTGGTAGAGGTGCTGTAGGAAAAAGTGTCGGCAGGGAGCGTAATTGTGTTCGCACCATCTAGACCTGTTTCAGTAATACTCTTCAAAATGCTGCGCTTCCCGTTGTTGCCATTTTGATACGCAATATTGTATTCGCGCACTTTAGAGCCATTAGCAAAGGTGCTTATGGCATTGATGCGGTATGTGATATCGACTGGAAATCGTGAAGCGTACGAGCGAATAGGATCAGGGCGAACTTCGCGAGAGAAGCTGACAGAATTCCAACTCAAGCCTCCGAAAACGGTGTAGAGAATGCTGTAGGGATAGACCATCCCTCCGATTTTTTCATAGATATAGAGCACACTATTCCCGTTCGTATCTCGTATTTCAGAGAGAAACCACTGGTATATTTGACCCGTCGTTGAGGCACTTGCAAGATGCTCGTTAGTCGTAGATCCAAATGTATATCGTGTACCCTGCTTGTCGGTCGCTACCCAGGTTGAGCCTATTTGTTCATACTTTAAGAAGTCACCAGTTTCAACGCGCGACTGGAAGATAGTACTGGTTGCGGTTGGCGCAAGCTCACCCGAAAGTGACGAGTAGAAGACACTCGATGTGCCATAGAGGTTTTCTGTTCCGGTTTTATTGAAACGCTTGATATAGGGAATATTGATTGACCATCCGGCGCCAAGCCACTCGCTGTCGGAAAATGAACTGTTGTATTTGAGGTCAATGTTTGGCTGCATGCCATTGCGCCCTGGAGGAATGGTGATGGGATAGGTGAAAGAAAGCGAGCCATCTACAGGACTTACCAGCACATGGTCGTTGTTAATACTTTTTCCTGCACTCACACCGCGCGCCTCACTGCCCGCGTCTGCACTACTTCCGGAAGACGCTTCAGCACGAGGTGTTGCTAATGGTTGTATAACAAATAAAACCGCAAGGAAAAGACTTGCGGCTCTGTATGACCAGTGAGTGGTGTGGGACATGCGACGAAAAACTATTTGTAAACGATAGTTGTCGCCTGCCGATACGCCGCGGAAGACTCTATAAATGTACCATTACACATGCTATGTTGTCGCATGATTAACACTCGTGTGGGTGTGTATATCCTCTCCATAATGCAGAAATTCACCGTTCGACTACGTGTGCCAAAAAAGCCGCGGAATGCGTTCCGCGGCTTTTTTATATCTTCTCAGACAAACTCCACTACTCGTTCAACATCTGAATTGCTTTTTCGAGCTGTGGATCTTTGCCAGCAGTTCGGTCTTCGTCGGTTACGGGCACCGCCACATCAGGCTCGATGCCGGTGTGTGAAATGGAGTTGCCATTCGGCGTAAGCCAGCGCGCGATGGTGACCTTAAGTGATGCACCGCTTTCTAGTTCAACCAATTCCTGTACTGAACCCTTTCCAAAGGTCTTGGCACCCACAAGCTTCGCCACACCATGCTCCTGGAGTGCCCCGGCAAGAATCTCGGATGCAGATGCAGAGCCGCCATCTACCAGCACGATAGTTTCAAAATCACGGTACTGATGAAGGTCGCGGCCTTGGCTGCGGTACACATCTTCTGGTGTATCGCCACCATAGCTTTCACGCACCACCGGCTTGCCCATCGGCAAGAAATAGCTTGCAATGTTTACTGCACTTTGGAGGTAGCCTCCTGGGTTGCCGCGAAGGTCGATGACAAGCTTGGTACCACCGCTCTTCATAAAGGCACGAAGTGCTTCCTGCATACGCGCTTCTGAGAGTGCTGAGAAATTATAGAGGCGGACGATGAATACACCATCACGCTCCTCAACTTTTGAGGTCGGGATATTAATAACATCGCGCACGACAGGAATCTCAAGGAGTTCGGTAGCACCTTCACGGAAGACAGTAAGCTTGACGGTAGTGCCCTTCTCTCCCCGAATTTTCTTCACTGCCTCATCCACACTCATACCATCGGTGACCTGGTCGTCAATTTTTACGAGCTTGTCCCCTGCGCGTACTCCTGCTTTTTCTGCGGGTGTTTCAGGGAGTGGCGCAATAACAGTGAGGATGTCATCTTGAATACCAATCTCCATACCTACACCCTGGAAGTTGCCGGCAATATCACTTTCAAAGATTTCTGCATCTGCAGGCGGAAGGTAAATGGTGTACGGGTCACCGAATGCGTCAACCAAGCCGCCGATGGCACCTTGCACTTTTTCTGTATCGGTAAGTACCTCGGTGGATGTAGCGGTTGTGGTAGATTTTACAAACTTTGAATCAAGGAGCTCCCACACACGCCAAAACTCTCCCATGTCGATATCAGACTGTTGCTTCGAGGAAAACAAACCGAGAAATGCCTCGTTTGCCGCACCCGATGCTTTACTACTTACCGCTCGATGCGCACCGATCTCGATACCAGAAAAAAAAGCAGCCGACGCAAACACGAGTGCGAGGGCGACACCAAAAAGTGGCGACCCTTTGTGGGAACGTTCCTCCGCATCATGTCGTTTCATTTCTTCATCCATGAGTAGTTGTTGTTCGTGGGATTATCGCACACCCTGGTGAAAAGACACAAATGACAACGAAAGGAATGCTAGAATATACGTGATGATTGAACGATATCGTAGTGGTTCTTACCTGTGGATTGATCTTGAGAAGCCTACTCCCGAGGAGGCGCGCGAAGCTATGCTTGAAGCGCGCATTCCGCTTGAGCTCATGAGTGACGTCACCACCCCCACACCGCGTTCTGCGGTAGCGTTTGCTTCGGGTGTGGTAAAAATTATGATTGACTACCCCGTAGTGAAGCGCACCGATATTGAGCGGCCGCACGATATTAAATTTTTTATAACCAAGAACGCGCTCGTCACGGCACACTACGAGGACATCACGGCATTCCACACCTGGAAAAAAGAGTTCGAAATGCTTGCGCTTTTAGGTCGTACTGAAAAAATTCACGGTGGCAATCTCTTCACCGGCCTCATGAACGTACTGTATGATGCACTCGCGAAGAAGCTCGATTACTTAGACACTCAGCTTGAATCTATTGAACATGAAATTTTCAACGAGCATGAAAAAGAAATGGTGCTTGAAATTTCAAAGGTGTCGCGCAAACTCATTGCCTTCAAACAAGCGCTGGTGGCCCATGGTGATGTGATGCACGACGCGCATCCATTTCTCATAAAAGTGTTTGGTGCAAAGTTTGAGCCCGCGCTTGGAGCACTCGATGATTTATATGAGCACATCATGCGCCGTCTTGCAGCGCTCACTGAGTCTGCTTCCGAGCTTCGGGAAACCAACCATGCACTCGTTTCAACCAAAGAAGGCGAGGTGATGAAGACGCTCACCATCATGGCCTTCGTCACCTTTCCACTGACGCTTTTCTCATCAATGTTCGGTATGAATGCTTCACATATGCCTTTTATGGGTAAACCATACGACTTTTGGATTATCGTGTGCATCATGGTTACTATTGCCATTTCATTCTTCACGTACTTCCGCTATAAAAAGTGGTTTTAGTCCGCAATATGCAGAATCTCTATCGCGAGTATAATACTTCTCATGCTATTTCGACGTAAGCCACAACCTTCGCCTTTACACCTCTACGACACCATGGCGGGAGCTGTGGTCCCCTTCACACCAATGAGGGCACCTTCGGTGCTTATGTATACCTGTGGCCCTACCGTGTATGACCACGTACATATCGGCAACCTCCGTTCGTACGTCTTTGCCGATATATTGAAACGTACACTCACTGCGCACGGCCTCAAAGTGAGGCACACTATCAACCTCACCGACTTTGGCCACCTCACTGATGACGCCGATAACGGTGATGACAAAATGACCCTCGCCCTCAAGCGCGCAGGTCTTCCGTTTACGCTTGAAGCAATGGCGGAAGTAGCGTCAGTATTTTCGGATTCATTCAAAGCCGATATGGACGCACTCGGAAACATGCCCCCCACCACGTATGCGCCGGCAAGTGCATACATCGTGAAAGAGGTGGCTTTAGTGCGCACACTCGTGGAGAAGGGCTACACCTACGAAACATCAGATGGTATCTATTTTGATATCACCAAATTCCCTGAGTATGGGAAGCTGGGGAGGATTGATATTGAGAAGCTTAAGGAGGGTGCGCGCGTGAGTGTAAACCAAGAGAAGCGACACCCCGCAGATTTTGCGGTATGGAAAAAAAGTGAGCGCGGATGGAAGAGTCCGTGGGGCACTGGCTTCCCTGGCTGGCACATTGAATGCACCGCCATGGCATTTGCGACACTCGGCAAGCAAATCGACATCCACACCGGCGGCATCGACCACATTCACACGCACCACAATGGTGAGATTGCCCAAGCAGAAGCTGCCACCAAGAAGGCACCTTTTGCAAAATACTGGATGCACAATGCCTTCATCACCATTGAGGCAACGAAGATTTCAAAATCACTTGGCAATGGTATTCGCCTCACACAGTTACGTGACCGCGGATACCACCCGCTCGTCTACCGCTACTGGCTTCTCTCCGGCCACTACCGGAGCCCGATGAACTTCACCTTTGAAGGACTGGATGGCGCGAAGCAAGCGTGGTTCCGCCTGCGTCGCCACATGTATGAAGAATGGAAGGGTGCAAAGGGTGGCGTAGTATCCACAACCTACATGGATCCATTCATGGCCGCGATGGCTGACGACCTCAACACGCCGCAAGCACTGGCGGCACTGTGGGGCACCGTTGCAGATAAAGAGCTAGCACCGAAGGATAAGGTTGCGACCATTAAAAAAATGGATGCACTTCTTGGCATTGGCCTTTCCCTTTCGCCCGACGATGCTGCTAAGGCACTCGGTGTGGTAACGGTTGCCTCACTACCTCCTGAAGTGAAGGAACTACTGGAAGCGCGTGAAGAGGCACGCAAAAACAAAGAATGGGAGAAAGCAGACGAGGTGCGTCGTCGTATCAACATGCTGGGCTACTTGGTTGAAGATAGTGCGAGCGGCCCGAAGGTAACCAAAGCGTAGCTAAGGTACGTGGCACTTATTTGAAAAAACCCCGCGAAATGTTTTTGAAAAAACATTTCGCGGGGTTTTGCGCACCACTTTCTACTTCACTGTCGTATCCACTCTCGCGGTACGCCACGGTCATCACTCTTCCAAAGAAAGGTGCGCTCACGGACCGTTGAAAAGTTACCAATGAAGTCGGTGGTTCGTTCAGTGCCACTTCCATTCCTGTGATACAACTTTACCGTTGTCCGCGTGCCTTCTTGTACACACGTGCGATGTACAATGTCGGCATTCGGCGTTGTGAGTGATTCCACGGCAACATCAACCAGCACATCGAGTGCTTTACCGAACGCAAAAACTGCACCGAATAATGCTACAAGCGCATACATTTGTGTGTCACCTGCTGAAAGTGTCATCGTCTTCCCCTCCCTGATGTGCTTCTGCAAGATGCAAACGTTTCTCGTGGTCGCCTGGCACCACATAGATATCGTCGTCGTCCGACTCCGCAGACGCCAATACGCCCGGGTAGGCATACACAAATTGCAATACCGCATCTAACATCTTCGACCTCCCTCTCTGATCCGCTATTACTCTACACAATTTCTAAACATACTGTCAAAACCAGAAGTCCACCGCCCCCAGAAGGCAGTGGCGGGAAAGGTGACTTTAAACCCAGACCTACCCCCAACCTTTTAAAATCACCTTTCCCGCCACTGCCGAACTCCTTTTATCCACCCTTTCCCCACCATCCCCAGGTTGCGGGTCTAAGCACGCTTCCTTCGTTCGGTGTACAATGGCCCCACTATGGCAGATCCCTCACTTACTAAACTCCGCACACCTCCGCAGTCGATAGACGCTGAGCGCGCACTCTTAGGCGCCATTATGCTTCGCCCTGAAGCGATGCACGATGTCTCGACCGTTATCTTCCCCGAGTCTTTCTATGCGGAAAAACATCGGGAAATTTATCGCGCCATCGTCGCCATCTTCGCTAAAGGCAACCCTATCGACCTTCTTTCGGTTACCCACCATCTCACTGAGAAAGGCTCGCTTGAACGTGTGGGTGGCGCAAGCTACGTTACCGAAATCATCGAGAATGTGCCTGCGGCTGGAAACGCAAACTATTACGCCTCCATCGTTGAGCAGAAATGCACCCTTCGTAATCTCATTAACGCTGGGCAGGACATCGCAGAAATAGGTTTTTCAAATCCTGAGAGCGTTGATGAAGCGCTCGATAACGCTGAAAAGAAAATCTACCAGGTGACCCAATCACCGACAGCACAAAAGTTCGTGGCAATGAAAGATACACTCGGCGAAGCATGGAGCCGTCTTGAGCATCTCCATGCCACACAAGACGAAATTCGCGGTGTGAAGTCTGGCTTCCCTGCCCTCGACAACCTGCTCGCAGGCTTCCAGAAGTCCGATCTCGTCATTTTGGCTGCACGTCCTTCCATGGGTAAGACGTCGCTTGCGCTTGACCTTGCACGAAACGCCGCTACAAAGTTTAAGGTCCCGGTGGGTAT
>JBJOQE010000015.1:0-3281 GCA_046050105.1 Candidatus Parcubacteria bacterium | reverse complement strand
GGTCATGCTCTTTTGTGTGGTCACCGTGCGTGTGCTGCCGTTTTTAAGTGTGATGGTATATACCGTACTCAGGTCTGATGCTACGACGTGCGAGATAGTCGCCACATCGGTGAGGGTGTATCTAGTTATAGTGGTTGATGGGGTAGTTGTTGGGTTGGTAGGAGGAGGAGTAGTTCCAGTGGTAATGTTTACCGTTGTGCGTGAATCCAAAAATTCGTCTCGGCGACGGTCCGACGAAAAGCTACCGAAATCAAAATCGTGGCTCCTCTCAAGCTTTTCTGCGATAGCCTCCACCATACGGTCGCGGGTCTCCCGGACAATATCAAACCGAATGTTATCATCATGCCGCATATCAATGTCAGCACGTACGTACTGATCCTGCGCTGATCCGTCAATCGTAATGTCTTTAATATCGTCTTCGGTAAACGAGTCGTCAGCACTGTTATCGCTGTCGGTCATCTCCTCATTCCAACGGACCAACTTTTTGATCTTTGCATTACGCTTCGCATCAGAGAGTTTGCCGAAGTCAACTTGATACTGATGCTCTAACCGCTCACCTATCTCCTTCACTGCACTTGACCGCGACTTGTAGCTCATATCGAAAGTGATATCTTCAGCGCTATCGAGGAGTACATCGACAGTCGCCGATTGATCGCTGACTGAATAGTACACATCGATCTTTGGAATATCTCGGTATGAAACCGAAGAAGTCTCAACACATGCGCGAGAAAAGGCTGCGCGTGTGCGCGGACCTGTGGCGCCATATCCCGTACTGTCTGGAGTTCCCCCCTGCGCCAATCCCTCACGCTCCTGGTAGCGCTGTACCGCGCGCTCAGTAAGTCGTCCGAAAAAACCAGTCACTTCTCCATTCGGAAATAGCGAAGGTTCAGTGGCAATGAGAAACCGCTGCAAGGCGCTTACCTGGCCACCCGTTTCTCGATCTGACGAGCCATACGAGAGTGTGGAGCCCACCTCACTACATACCGATGCATGTGCAACTGTTGCTCCTTGTGCGAGCACTCCCAGTGTCATCGTAAAAAATAAACACAGGAACAGCACTTTTTGTGTGCCAGTAAGCGTAGGTGTATGCATAATGCTGTATATGGTGAAAAAATTGTTAATGAAAAGGACGCCAAAAAAGCTGGCGCCTCCAATAGAAACAGTAGAACATTGCACTGGCAATACCACAACAACGGTATGGGGAAAACGCCACGACAAGTTGTCGTAGCGTTTTCTTTTCCTGCATGTATTCTCCTCTTCCCTATTCTGCCTTCGGTGCTTCGGCCGCCACTTCTGCTTCGGCAGCCTCGCGAAGTTTTTCGCTCAAGTCGTCCGAACGGTCTTCGAGGTTAAATGGCGCACGCTCTGGTACATGAATGCCATGAGCCTTGAGCACCACTTCGTACTCTTCTCGCTCGAGGTTCTCAACCTCAAGGAGTTTCTTAGCAATAGCATCAAGCGCACCTCTATTCTCGGTAAGAATCTTTTCTGCCTTTACATATGCTTCGTCGATAATCTTCTTCACTTCACCATCAATCTCTTCTGCTTTCTTTGCGGAAAATTCGTTCCCCTCAACGCCCGAGCCGAAGAGTACGCGACCACCAGCGCTTTCAAGGGCCATGGGGCCAATGGCATCCGACATACCGTACTTCGTCACCATGTCACGTGCGAGCGCGGTGAGTACCTGGAGGTCGTTTGACGGGCCAGTGGTCAAGTCGCCAAACACCATCTTCTCAGTGATGTAGCCGCCGAGCGTCACTGCAATGTCATCCTTAAACTCATTGCGAGACTGCATCTTCTTGTCTTCATCGGGAAGCTTAAGGGTGTACCCTGCTGCGCGGCCACGAGAAATGATAGATACTTTGTGTACTGGATCAGCAAATGGAAGCATGGAAGAAACGAGTGCATGACCTGCTTCGTGATATGCAGTAATTTCTTTCTCCTTTGCAGAGAGTACGTGACTCTTACGTTCAGGACCAAGCATCACCTTCTCGATAGACTTCACGAGGTCGGCCTGCAAGACCTCTTTACGGTCTTCACGCGCTGCCAAGATGGCTGCTTCGTTCATGAGCGAGTAAAGGTCGGCACCTGAGAATCCTGGGGTACGCTTTGCAATCTCTGGTATATCGACATCTTTCGCCAGCGGCTTCTTACGTGCATGAATCTTGAGCACCTCTTCACGATCTTTGCGATCCGGCACATCAATCACCACGCGGCGGTCGAAACGGCCGGGGCGAAGGAGTGCTGGGTCGAGCACATCAGGACGGTTCGTTGCTGCCATCACAATCACTTTCTCATTTGGTGCAAAGCCATCCATCTCAACCAAGATCTGGTTGAGTGTCTGTTCGCGTTCATCGTTGCCGCCACCCACACCCGTACCACGCACACGGCCCACTGCGTCAATTTCATCAACAAAGATAATCGCCGGCGCTGCCTTCATGGCCATACGGAAGAGGTCGCGCACGCGAGATGCACCGACACCCACAAACATCTCCACGAATTCTGAACCAGAGATAGAGAAAAATGGCACACCCGCCTCACCTGCAACTGCCCGTGCGAGGAGTGTCTTACCGGTACCCGGTGCACCCATAAGGAGTACGCCCTTCGGAATCTGTGCACCGATATCAAGAAACTTCTTTGGGTTCTTGAGGAAATCAACGATCTCTTTCAATTCTTCTTTTGCTTCCTTTGCACCAGCCACATCCTTGAAGGTGACCTTTTGCGCGGGGTCATTGGGGTCAATCACTCGCGCCTTCGATGAACCGAAGTTCAGTGCTTGCACGCCAGCACCCTTTACCTGGCGAAGGAAAAACCACGCAAAGAAACCGATGAGCACGGCGGGAAATAAGAATGGCGCTAAGGTCAGAAGCCAGAAGCGGAATCCTGTCTCGTCTTGCACATCAATGGAGACAGTGGCCACCTGCTCTGCCGTCACCCCAAGATTCATGAGGGTGTCCGTAATTGCGGCATCATTCTCCTTCTTTGCGGTCCCCTGCTTCTTAGTTTCATCTTTGTACGCAACCTCAAGCGCGTCACCACGCACAATGATGGATTTCACTTCACCTTTTTTCACTGCTTCTGCAACTGACGAGAGGGCGAGCTCTTCTGTCTGCTCTGCCTTGCTCGCGCTCCACGAGTAGGCGCTCGCCAATAGAAGAAGTACGAGTACGGCGGTCGCAACATTATTCCAAAACTGCCCAGGACCTAAAGGAGGCAAGGGAACCTGCCATTCTTTCTTTGAAGGTACGCCCTCCCCTTCTGGTGTGGGTGTGGTGGGTTCC
>JBJOQE010000014.1:0-8705 GCA_046050105.1 Candidatus Parcubacteria bacterium | reverse complement strand
CGCGTAAAGTGGTTGCCGTTAAATCTCGTCACCTGCTCTTCGTGTACTTTTGTATTGCAGGAAGCTACGCCTTGGCTGCCCCGTATTTGTTCTCACTTCTCTTCCCTCAGTACAACGACGCTGTGTTGCCAAGTCAGATACTCGCGTTTTGTCTCCTATTTCAATCGAGGATTCTTGCAGATATTTTCTTCTCTTCCCATGGGAGTATCAAAGACCGTTACCGTATTACTGTCCCCAGCCAAATAGCACGTGTTGTACTTATGCTTCTACTCATCCCACTATATGGACTCTATGGTGCAGTGTTCGCAACTGTTGCAGCTGAAGGTGTGAGTGCGGTTGCCATTGCATACGCATACCGCCGATTTTCAAGACAAACATTATGATAACGATTAAGACGCAAGGTGGACTCGGAAACCAGATGTTTCAGTATGCGTTCGGTCGCGCGCTGTCAATTTCACATAATCTCCCTCTTGCGCTTGATACTTCACTATTTAAAACCTACCCGCATCACGCCTACGGCCTCAATCGATACGACCTACCGGTCACCCTCACCGAAGACAGTGCTGCGCGAGCGTTTGTGCGCATGAAACCAAAAATGGGGAGACGACACCTCCTCCACAACACGTTCTTTGCAGACCCGGAGCGGTACATTATCGAGCCCTCCTTTCACTTTGACCCCCGCATGCAGCATGCAAAAGACGGTTTGTATTTTGACGGATATTGGCAAAGTGAACGCTACTTTGAAGCCTATGGAGATACTATTCGTGCCGATTTCACACTCCGTACTCCGGTTGATAACGTCACCTTGAAACTTCGCGAGACCATGCTGTCTCAAAATGCGATCTCACTTCATGTACGTCGAGGACTGTATGTCACCAGCCCAGTCTTTTCTGCAGTTCATGGTGCTTGCGGACCAGAGTACTTCGACAAAGCACTCTCCCACATAACATCACGAGTACCAGACCCGCATGTATATGTATTTTCTGATGACCAGCAGTGGGCCAGGGAGCACATACGGCCAGACTTCCCCACAACCTATGTAGACCACACCACAAGCGAAACACCTCATGAAGATATATTTCTCATGAGTTCTTGTAAGCATCACATCATCGCCAACAGTACGTTTAGCTGGTGGGGTGCATGGCTGAATCCCTCAAAAGAGAAAATCGTTGTAGGGCCAAAAAAATGGTTCAACCAAGAAAAATACAACACCACAGACGTCATGCCGCCATCGTGGACTCGACTTTAGAGAGCAAGCACTTGCTCGAGAGTCTTTCCTTTGAGCTCATGGAGTGGAACGGGAATGCGGTATGTGTCGCTTTCATAAGCATCACCACCACGAGGTCCATTGACAAATGACATGAAAATAACCTCGTCATCAAGTGCGATAAACTCATGCACTTCTTCCTTTTCCCACTCTGCCCAGTCTTGTGGGCCGACCACTCGCTCTTCAATAGCCTCAGATCCTGCCTTACGACTGAAGACCGCCATACGACCCTTGATCATTAAGTCACACTGTAGTGATTCTTTATGGTAGTGGTTGCCGCGAACTGAACCTTTCGTAGAATGGATAAGTACGCCATGCTCAAATGGTCGCGAGACAAATGCATCCATGATGGTACCTCGCGCATCAGTGAAATTGATTTCTTTTCGTTCCTGTTTCATATATAAGTATTATATTTTACTCTACCACGTGTGGGGTAATGAAGGTAAGGTTGGGATGCCTTGGGCCAATTTTCTCTTTGAGAAACGGCGCAATATTCCATGCAAGAATAAGTGCGTGGGTCACGCTTTCATCTATGGCATCGTCAGCGAGAATAGGCAGATGTGAACCGGGTGTCCACTTCCCAACCTTGAGCGGAGAGGCATCAGTCGCAAAATCTATAAGCGAACGGTCGATGCCGCAATAGTTAAGCAGCGTATTTCCCTTTGCTGCTGCACCAATAGCAACAACTTTGCCTCCACCCTTCACTGCATGCATCAATGCTTCAAGGAGGCGTAGCTTCATGCCCTTCACCTCTCGTGCAAAAGTATCCCATACTGTGCTGTCATACAGCCCTACTGCCTCCTCGGTCGAAATAAGTGTTGCTGCGGTGTCATCTGCTTCCCCCTTACCAACAAAAAACCGTATCGACCCTCCCATGTAGTCATTTTCTTCTACGTGCGTAATGTGGAGGCCATATTTCGCCAAAAAAGGAACGAGGGGCTTCACGGCAATGTACGAGACATGCTCGAGATAAATAACGTCAAAGTGTTTCTTGCGGATGATTTCAAGAAAGTATGGAAGTTCAATAACAAACGTGCCATCATCTCGGAGTATCGTGGCGAGCGCCTTCATAAACGCATCGAGGTCAGACACGTGATTAAATGCATTAGTGATGGTGACGACCTTGGCTTTTCCTATTTTAAGTATCTGTTCTGCAGCTGCAGCACCGAAGAAGTCATTGATAGTCGGAATGCCGTTTTGTGTGGCAAGAGCTGCAATATTATGGGCAGGATCAACACCCTGCACCATTGCGCCATGTTCCTTAAAACCAGAAAGGAGCGTGCCGACATTTGAACCAATATCCACCACAAGATCACCTTTCGAGAGTCCTGCGCGCGCACCCACCTCTTCCGCCATAGTGGTGAAGTGTTTGATTGCAATATTCGAGTTCGAAGAGTCATAGCTGTAATCATTCTCCTGGTAACGCTCTTCGCCAGAAACCACAAAAGAGTTCATGCCATGCCCACAGTCCTCACATTGAAGCACCATAAGCGGGTATCTTCGCTCCAGTGCATGCACCTGGCTTTCTTTCAAAAAGAAATCCGCAAGTGGGTGATAGCCTAGGTCAATGAGCGTACGGAGGCGAGATGAGCCGCAGAGATGACAAGTAGTGACGTTCATATATTTTGATGACAATACGCCGGTCAGTATGTCATACTTTCCTCTATGAATACAATCGTTATCACGGGAGCTCATGGCGATATTGGTAATGCCATACTTTCCGCTCTCCGTGCGCCACACACCCGCCTCATCGGTGTCGTGAGAGATGAAGCTACCGCGAAAGAGGTGGGGCAAGCTCAGGGTATAGAGACGGTTATTGCCGACCTTGGAAGCTATGATGCTCTCCTCCAATTACCATCACTTCTCCCTGAAACTTTTGATTGGCTTATCACGGCACATGGATACATCGACCCCTGCACCAACCCACTTCAGGCACTGCCTCAGAACACACAACAGACATTTATGGTGAACGCGCTGTCACAAATGTATCTTGTGCAACTGACAGCATCTCAACTCACACGCGGGATGGTATGCATTTCATCTACTGCTGGCATCCACGCAAACGGGAAGGTTCTTGCCTATTCAGCATCGAAGGCTGCGGCGAATGCGCTTATGCAAGGTCTTGCAAGAAACATTGAAAGTAAAACGTTCATCGCGCTCTGCCCTGGCCCAACACTCGGACGCATGCGCGAAAGTATCGGGGCATCGGGTGGTCAGTCTCCGGAGCTTGTAGGAGAAGCGTGCCTTAAGATTATTGAAGGATCATACGAAACAAAAAGTGGCGACATCATTACAGTAAAAGATGGCGCACTCGAAACTGTGGCGCGTATCTAATGCACAGAAAGCCACCTCATTGCAGTGGCTTTCTGTCCACATTTATTCTGTAGCACTAGACTACAGCATCACTTTATCATCGTGATGCGGGCCATTTTTGAATTCATACATGCGTGCGTCTTCAAGTACCGTGATACCCCATCCCCCCGATACAAGAAACACGCACTCGTTTGCACCCATTTCGAACGATTCAACCACTCCAGCGTCCCTCGTATAAATAGTTACTTCTATACGGCCAGATAACACAACAAGTGCTTCTTGGAGGGATGTAGTCTGTCGATCTTCAAGTCTGTGCATGTGCGCAGGAAAAACGCTTCCTGCGCTCCGTTCAATCATCAGCATCTGGAGCGGCCACAGGGCGTCTGACACTGGCATCGTACCTTGTACGTCATGCGCAATATGGAGCGCATACAGTGTTCCCTCTTTTTTCACTTCACGTACCATAGACAAGAGCTACGAATGATCGAGGTCGTAATCGACCATAGCGCGAACAATGTCATCAAATTTCATTTTCGGCTTCCATCCAAGTACTCGCTGCGCCTTCTTAGAGTCACCAAGCAAAAGTGGTACCTCATTTGGACGTTTCAGATTTTCAGCAAAGGTCACGTGTTGCTTCCACTTTAGGCCTACATGGTCAAAAGCAACTTCCAAGAATTCACGGATGGTGTGCGTCTCTCCTGTTGCCACTACGAACACGTCGGGTGTGTCATGCGTGATAATTTTATGAATAGCATCCACAAACTCAGGAGACCAACCCCAATCACGTTTTGCATCTATATTACCGAGCACCAAACCTTTTTGTTGACCTTTTTTGATGCGTGCAACAGCTAATGAGATCTTTTTAGTGACGAAGTTTTCTCCTCGACGGGGACTTTCATGATTAAAGAGTATGCCCGTTGTCGCAAACATGCCGTAGCCGTTTCGGTATTGCTGGGTCAAATGGTATGCCGCGAGCTTAGAAACACCGTACGGACTCTGGGGAATCATTGGTGTGTGCTCATTAAATGGTGGCGGCACTTCTGGTGCACCAAACATCTCCGAGCTCGAAGCTTGATAGAAACGAGTATGTGGTGAGAAATGGCGAATCGCTTCTAAAATAGCGAGTACACCCAGTGTGTTTGTTGCAATGGTGTAGTGAGGCACTTCAAACGAAATACGCACCTGCGACATCGCACCGAGGTTATAAAACTCATCAGGTTGAATTTTTGCGATAAGCGATGACACGGAGTTGGTGTCCTCAAGGTCAGCGTAATACTTGTAGAAGTTTTTATTGAAGAGGATATGGTCGATGCGGCTCGTGGCAGCAAACGTCGAAACACGACGCATGATGCCGTGCACTTCATAGCCCTTTTCCAAAAGAAGTTCAGCGAGATACGAACCGTCCTGCCCGGTAATACCCGTAATCATTGCTCGCTTCACTTTC
This sequence comes from Candidatus Parcubacteria bacterium, assembly GCA_046050105.1. GTDB lineage: Bacteria > Patescibacteriota > Minisyncoccia > Phycocordibacterales > UBA918 > JAYQPD01. Next base: position 3,681 of record JBJOQE010000014.1, on the reverse strand, counting down.
CCTCTTCCACGGGGTTTTACTGATGTTTTTTTTCGTGTTGGTGTTGCCATGTTGAATTACTAGCTCTGTATGGGGGAAAGCATACCATACTCGCGGGACACCTAGCAGAGTACCGACTCTCTGTGAGATAATGCCATCGCAATGATAGTACTTGGCATTTCACTCACCCATGACGGGACACTCACTGTTGTAAAAGACGGGGTCAATATATTTTCTATTGGTGAAGAACGGCTTAACCGCCGCAAGGCATACATAGGTTTTCCTTTTGCATCACTACGGTATGTTATTGAACACCACCTTGTGAGCCCGAGCGAAGTAAGTGTCGTCGCCATCGCTTCAGGTACTTTTAAAAAATCATGGGCACGCTCTTTTGCCTTTGAACTCACCGAAGAAAAACGCTACTACGATATTCAAAATGATAAGGAACCTGCCGACTTTTATCTGGCCGATGATAGTTGGAAGGAGGTAACAAGCGACGAGGCGTGTAAGGCATACGTACAAAAGAAAATTCGCGCACTCCTTGATGCGTGCGGCATTTGTGCACCGCTCGAGTTTTACGATCACCACCAATGTCACGCTTCTGGAACATACGTGGGGAGTGGTTTTGAGGAAGCCCTTGTGGTAACGCTTGATGGCGAAGGCGATTTGGTGTCTGGTACTGTGTCTATTGCGACACCAAAAGAAATAACCTTGCTTAAAAGCATGCCGGTATACGCTTCTATCGGCTACCTCTACTCTGAAGTGACTCGCAAGTGTGGTTTCAAAATGTCACGACACGAAGGAAAGATAACGGGCCTCGCTGCATATGGTGACCCTCAAAAAAGCAGTGCATACTTTGGTCGTGCCGTGCAAGTTGTTGACGGTGGCATCACGTATCCTGGCCAGGGCGCTGGTTTCAAGGCAAATCTCTGGTATCGCCTGCGTGCAAAAGTGGGATGCCGACCCTACGCCGGCAATTTTTGGCGAGCTATCATTGAGGATGCTGGTCCCCTTTCAAAAGAAGATCTTTCAGCGGGCGTGCAATGGGTGCTCGAAGAAAAAGTTTCGGAACTTGTGGCCTTTTGGGTGGCACGTACTGGTATTACCAAAGTTGCAGTAGCAGGAGGAGTGTTTGCGAATGTGAAACTGAACCAACGCATTGCAGAACTCCCTACCGTGACTGACCTCTTTGTGTTCCCCGATATGGGAGATGGCGGTCTTGCCTATGGAGCTGCCTTGCTCACCCTCAAGAACCGTACCGGTGCTTTTGCACCCCTCCGTATGCACCATGCATATCTCGGACCTGCCTTTTCAAACGAGCAGGTGGAAGCAGAACTCAAACTTCATCCGGAGCTTACCTGGAAGAAATCTGAAGATATCACTAAAGAGGCGGCGCACCTTGTTGCTGCAAAACAGATCGTTGGTTGGTTTCAGGGGCACATGGAATATGGTCCGCGCGCACTTGGTAACCGCAGTGTTATCGCGCACCCAACAGACGCCACGATAAATAAGTGGCTGAACGACCGTATGAAGCGCACGGAGTTTATGCCTTTTGCACCAAGTTGCCTAGCTGAATCAGCGGACGAACTTTTCTATATCGAGAAAGAAAGTATGAAGATTCCTGCCGAGTTTATGACCATCACCTTCCGGATGAAGGAGGAGTGGGCAAAACGTGCACCAGCAGTTTCGCACATCGACGGCACTGCGCGACCGCAACTGGTAAAGAAGGAAACCAACCCACGCTTCCATCAACTCATTACACACTACAAGGAAGAGACGGGACTCCCACTCCTTATTAACACCAGCTTCAACGTTCACGAAGAACCGATTGTGTGCACCCCGAAAGACGCCATCGCTTCACTTGTAAACGGCATGATAGACGTACTCGCTATAGAAGACTACTTGGTTACACGGAATTAGAAGACACGCCCTCAAAACGTCTTTCATACAGACTCTCTCTTTCTTTCCGGGTGCGCTGACACCTTTTAAGCAAGGATTCGATTATACTCTCTATATGTGTGGCATCATCGCAGTCGTCGGAAAAAAGGTAGCAAATGAGCGGGTCCTTCGTGCCCAACACGCACTGAAACGCCGCGGTCCTGATGACCAGGGACTACTCTCTTTCCCTGGATGCACGTTGGCACAAACGCGTTTGGCTATTGTTGATGTATCTCCCTCAGGACACCAGCCAATGCAGAGCGCACAGACGCCCCATGCCATCACCTTTAACGGTGAGATATATGGCTATCTTGAACTCCGGAAAGAGCTTGAAGATTGTGGGCACACCTTCAGCACTCATTCTGATACCGAAACGATTCTGAAAGCATATGCAGAATACGGCACTTTGTGTGTAGAGCATCTCGATGGCATGTTTGCGTTTGCACTGTGGGATAACCATACTGAGACACTCTTTCTCGCCCGTGACCGTTTCGGCAAAAAACCGTTATATTACGCATATGACGAAGCTGGGCAACTCGTGGTTGCCTCAGAGGTGAAAGCGCTCATGGCATATGGCATTGTGCCGAAGATTTCAGCTGCGGGCATTGATGCGTATCTCGCACTCATGTATCTCCCTCCCACGATGACGTTTTTTGAGAATATCTTCACATTACCGCCTGGCCACACGGCACTCTATAAAGATGGCGCCCTGACGGTAGAGCAGTACTATAAACTGGAAGCAAAAGCACCTCTCGCCATAAGCTACGAAGAAGCGCGGGAGGAGACAAAGCGTCTACTCCATAACGCTGTACAAAAGCGTATGATAGCTGACGTTGAGGTTGGTGCATTTCTCTCTGGGGGTGTGGATTCAACACTCATCACGAGCATCGCGAGTAAGTATGCTTCCCATCCCATCAAAACATTCTCCATCGGATACGGCGAACACATCAACGAACTTCCCTTTGCACAAGAAGCAGCAAGTACCATAGGCACAAACCACCATACACGTGAGATTGATACGGCGATCACCGACGTACTTGAAGACGTACTCGCCTATATGGATGAACCCCAGGCAGATTCTGCAAACCTTGCGCAGTCCATACTTTCAGAGTTTGCGAGTACGAAAGTAAAAGTAGCCCTTTCAGGAGATGGTGGCGATGAGCTCTTTATGGGCTACGGTACCTATTTTGCGTACTACAATCGCCCAAAACTCGTCACGCTCAAGAATGCACTTTTCTCAAATCAACTTCACGAGCATATGAAGAGTATGACCGTGTTTCCCCAACGGATGCGAACTAAGCTCATGAAAGAAGGAGGGGGCATTCCCCAAAACTGGTACCTTCCCCGGGAGGTGTGCGACACCGAGCTTCACGACGAGCGTGCCATCAACCACTTTGACCTTACCTGTACCCTACCAGGCATGTTCCTTACCAAGGTCGACCGTATGAGCATGAAGCATGGTCTTGAGGTACGTTCACCGCTCCTTGATACTGCCCTTGCAGAGTTTGCTTTTTCACTCCCCGTCGAATACAAAATGTCTCACAAAAGTGGCAAGCGTATCCTGAAAGACATACTTGCCGAAACGATGCCTCGCACCTTTGTCGACCGAAAAAAACAGGGGTTTGGAGCACCAGTTCGTAAGTGGCTCCAAACCCCTGCACTCCGCAACTATGTACAAAAAAAGCTGCTTGGAACCGATGTCCGAGTACATGACCATTTAGACAACAAAGAGCTTACCGAATTTGTCACACGCACCCTCAAGAG
>JBJOQE010000013.1:0-7099 GCA_046050105.1 Candidatus Parcubacteria bacterium | reverse complement strand
CATCATCACGGAATACTTCTTGGAGGCAGATGATGTCAGGATTTTCTTCGGCCAGAAATGGTCGTACACGGCCGAGGTGTGTGTCGCCTTCGATGTTCACGCTGAGGAGTTTTTTCATAGTGAAAGATCCATACGCTCCGCGGTACGTGTCGCAGTATCAAAAATGATAACGCTCGCACGTCCCAAACGATATCCCTGTACTTCGCCTGGATTAATAAGGATAGTGCCATTCGCCATGTGGTCTTCATGGTACTCATGCGTGTGGCCAAACACGACCACATCGTACTTCCCTGAAAGCGCGGCAAGCTCAGCATTTTTTGGATAGTGGTTCATGTAGAAGTGAAGTCCATCGAGCTCAAGCTCCATGGTGCCACCGTTTAGATTGCCATGAAGAGTGATGTTCGGTGTGGCGTCGCACATACGTGTGAGCTTCACGAGTTCGCCCTCGTTGTTTCCGAGCACGAGGTGCACCTGACCCACAAAGGTGGCGAGGATGTCGATACCTGGTGGCGAAATAAGATCGCCCGCGAAGAGGAGTACTGCGCATCCGTGTGTGTTTCCTTCCACAACAGCTCTCGTTAAGAGGGGCCAGTTGTCGTGACTATCGGACGCAATACAAATCTTCATGCACACATTCTATCGCATCAGGTGGTAATGAGGAGTAGAATAAGTGCAGATAGCTGTCACTACTAACTTAATTTTTCTTATGGAAGAACAGACTTATACAGGAGAGGGAGGTAACAAAGCGACACAAGCAGGGCAGAGTGCAAAAGAAGCGCTGCATGGACTTGAAGCATATCTCGTACCAGTATTTGCAAATGTGCCGCACCTCCCCGCAGGTGGTCAGAAGTTTATTGTTGATGTTGCACCATACGTTGCGGTCGTGTTTGGTATTTTGGGTGTCATCGGACTTGTTGGGGCAAGTGGCCTGGGAGTGCTCGCCACTATAGGATCGCTTGGGTTTGGTCTGCCTATTTTGATAAATCTCCTTCTGGGAATTGTGTCAGCGGTGTTGCTACTTATGGCATTCCCGGGCCTTAAGGCGCGAGTGAAAAAAGGGTGGAATTTCGTCTTTTACTCACAGGTAATCTCAGTGATTGGTGGCGTGGCCATGGCAGTGCTCGGATACCCGTACGGCATTGTGGGCACTATCATCGGTGCAGCTATCGGGTTCTATATCCTCTTTGAAGTACGGTCACACTACAAATAGTGTGACGTATCGGGGAGCAGAAAAACACACCAGCGTGTGTTTTTCTGCTCCCCGTGTAACGAAATGGACATACACCCTCATTCTAGAGGTGAAGTACATCGTGGTGCTTCGTTATCGGCATAGCTCATATATACACTCCATGAAATATTTTACATTCATTTTATTGGCGCTTATCATGATTGGCGTTGCGGTGCCAACAGACCAGGCTTCTGCTCGTCGAGGCAGTGACGACAGTCATCAGGAAGATTCTCGCGGAGGATATGACGACGACAGTAATGATGACGATGATAGCAATGATGACGACGACAGTAATGACGATGTAGTGTCGGGAGGCGATGTGCTCACCGCACTCACTATCTCATCAAGCTCACTCCTCCAGGTTGAGGCGGATGTATTTACCGACACTACTATTGTGAAGGTTGAAAACAACGGTCGAAAAGTAGTTTTTGAAACTACGGCAGATACACGCGATGAGGTGATTGATGCTGTGGTGTCTCGTCTCGGATTCTCTCGCGCACGCGTTTCTGATGTTCTCGACTTTGAGGTTGAAGATCGTGCAAGTCGCGCAAAAGAGCGTGCAAAGATTACCGGCGCTTTGAATGCTGGAGGCAGCAGCACCACGACACGACCAGTAATTGACTCGGGTGTGCAGGCACGCATTAAGGTTCTTGAAGAATTACTCGCACGTCTCATCGCTCTCTTGAATGAGATTCGATCGAATTCGGGAAGTACTCCAACAACCCCCACAACCCCCACAACTCCAGTGACCACACAAAGCTATACAGCTGCAGTTGTTGCAACACATAATACTGTGTCTAGTTGTTGGTCAATCATAAACTCAAAAGTGTATGATTTGACAGCATACGTACCAAAGCATCCAGGTGGTTCACAGAAGATCATTCACATCTGCGGGCAAGACGGCACGTCAGCCTTTGAAGGGCAGCATGGTGGTGACTCTCAGCCAGAAAACACACTCGCACGCTACTATCTTGGAGCGCTCACACAGTAGGGAGACTGCTTCATAGCGCTACAACAAAACCCCTCCAGTATAGGGGTTTTATTGTGCTATTTGGGAACAACTCAAAAAATATGCTATGGTACATACTGCATTTTCTATTTAGAAATGCAGGGACAAAGGAGAGTTGGCTGAGTGGTCGAAAGCGCCTCACTGCTAACGAGGTAAGCCCGTTAAACGGCTTCGCGGGTTCAAATCCCGCACTCTCCGCAAGACAAAAGCACCCTCTGGGTGCTTTTGCTATGCGGAGAGTAGCTCGTGCCGGGGGCACGGGCGGCGGGATTTGAAAACCTTGCGAGCGTATTTTGTGAGTTTACGAAACAAAATCGCCTCAAGGTATACTGGTCATGTAATGACCAAAATTCCCGCACTCTCCGCAAAACAAGCCGCCCGCAAGGGTGGCTTTGTGTTTTGCGGAGAGTAGTACATGCTGGGGGCATGTACTGTATCCCTCCGAACTTGTAGAGTTCGGAGGGATACTTTTAAGTCCCCCCACTCACACACATGATGTTAAAAAGTACCACCTCTGTACTGCATGCTACCGCACTCTTGAGCAGAATCTGGGAAAAACATCGTAAGGCCGCTCTCCCCACCTTCCCCCAGGGGTACTGTATTCCTATAGGGAATAGCGTACAATACCGGGGTACTCTATGGAGGAGAGTAGAAACACACTATCAGCGTATCAATAAGTAACCACACCATGGCAAAAGCAAATTCAGCATTCATGAAGCCAATGACTATTAGCGATGAACTCGCTGTAGTTATCGGCAAAGGTCCAATGCCCCGCTCAGAAGTAACGAAGAAGATTTGGGAATACATTAAGAAGAAGGACCTCCAGGATCCAAAGAATAAGCGAAACATCAATGGTGATGAGGCGCTCGTCAAGGTATTCGGTGGCAAGAAAACGGTGACCATGTTCGAGATGACTAAGCTTCTCGGCAAGCACCTTTCATAAGCAAGGTGTCATATATATAAACCCGTGTGCATGGCACGCGGGTTTTTATATCTCGTTATGAACGCGCAAAGGCGAGCACATCAACCCTCGATGCTCCTGCACGGAGGAGGGTGAGGCGCGCTTCAGCGAGCGTGGCCCCCGTGGTTATCACATCATCAATAATGACTATATGTGCGCCGTGTATCTGCGTGCGTACTTCTGAGGCAACCGCAAAACAACCCACGACATTAGTGAGTCGTTGTTTTCTCGAGAGTTGTGTCTGGGGTACAGTGTCACGGGTCCGCAGGAGAGCATCTTCAAGTATGTGGGGAAGTGGTTTGCGGATGCTGGCCTTCAGAGCCTCTGTCACTTGGTTGTATCCTCGTTCATGTAGGCGGCGCGTCGAGAGGGGGATAGGTACGCAATGTGTGGTGGTTCCGATATGCTCTGCGAGAGCCTCGCTGAGTGCGGTACCTATGAGTATGAGCGCATGATGATTGCGATGATACTTCGCCTCCCAGACCAACGCCCGCACCCGTGGGTCATCATACGATACCAGTGACCACCCTTTCGGTGAGCGCTGTACATGCACTAACGCACGCACTCCGTCATGGTCGAGTGACGCCACCAGCAAGGCTTCTTGTCGTGGGGGAAATATGATGTTGAGTAATACACGTAACCATTCCATAAGTATGCAGTATACGTTTTTTGAGCATGATAGAATATAGATAATTGCCTATGGCGTTTGAGATAAAAAAATTAGGAAAGTTACTCGATATGGGGAGTGATGCGCTCCACGGCACTAATGTGGTGGGCATCGATATCGGCACCTCGTCAATTAAAGTTGTTTCCCTCACCGAGGGAAAGACGGGTGCTGCCTTGGAGACGTACGGTGAAATGCAGCTAGGGCCGTATGCGGGCCTCGATATTGGCCGCGCCACAAACCTCGAACCTGGTCCGTTGGGTGGTGCACTTGTCGATATTCTGAAAGAGGCAAACGTTACCGCGTCACAAGGTGCACTCGCTATTCCGCATTCAGCCAGTTTTGTCGCCATCACCAATTTTCCCGCAACCGACCCAGAACAACTTGCTTCCATGGTGCCGCTCGAGGCGCGCAAACGTATTCCTATGGCCATGAATGAAGTTACGCTTGACTGGTTTGTGATTCCAGATCGCCGCCCAGTGCTTGTTGAAGAGGGTGTGCCAGCACCAAAGAGTGGTACGCCTGTGTTACTTGCCGCTATTTACAATGAAGCGCTCAAGCGATATCGGACTGTTGTACAGCGCGCGGGTCTTGCAATTGCAGTGAATGAAATCGAATCCTTCAGCGTTATTCGGTCTTCAGTTCACGAAGATGAGACTACGGTAATGGTGCTCGATTTAGGGGCAACATCCACAAAGATGTATGTGATTCAAGATGGTATCTTGCATGAAACTCATCGCATGCCTATTGGCGGACATGACCTCACCACAGCTATTGTGGGCGGACTACAGATTACTGATGGGGAAGCAGAAGAAGTAAAGCGACAGTTTGGTTTTGTAACGGGCGTTTATGACCCACGGATTACTGCAGCGCTCGCCACACCGGTGGAACGCATTGTGCATGAAGTACAGCGCGTGCGAGAGCGCTATGAGAAAGGCGGTTCTGAGAAAATCACTAAAGTGGTGCTCGCAGGGGGAGGGGCAATGCTCAAGGGGTTTCGTGAGGCGTTGGAGAATGCACTCGCGATACCCGTGGTGCTTTCCAATCCTTTTTCAAAAGTTGAATACCCGGCGTTTTTAGAAGCAACTTTAAAAGAAATAGGTCCATCGTTCGCCGTTGCGCTGGGTGTTGCCTTACGACGATTGGCAGAAAAATAATTTATTGTCCACAGTACTGCGTGCGTCAGAGTGTCGCAAAGCCCGTATACTATTGATGATGGATCAAGTACCTCAGTCATCGTTCATTCCTCGTCAGTCACCAAATATGGTGGTAGAGGCACCACGTGCACGCCGCGGGCGTCTCAACCTGCTGAGCGCGGTGTCGCTTGTCTGCTTTTTTGGCGCCCTCCTTTTGTCAGTGGGTGTCTTTTTGCTTAAGCAGGGGCATGTGCAGTCGCTCGAAAACAAGAAAACAGAACTCTCTGAAAAGCGGTCTTTTTTCAGACAAGAAGATATCGACAGTGTACGTGCACTCGATGAGCGCATAGAGGCAGCTGAAACCTTGATGGATGGACACATATCTCCCTCAGTGTTACTCACCCTTCTCGAGCGTACTACCCAAGAAGAAATACAGTACCGAGGGTTTCAGTTTTCACGCAGACCTTCTGGAAATGTCAGTGTAGCAATGCAAGGCATTGCTCCGCGATTTAATACGGTAGCGCGACAGGCGCAACGATATGCAGACGAAGACCTCTTCTCGCATGTTATTTTTTCAGGCTTAGACAAACCGAGTCCTAATTTTGTGATGTTCCAAGTCGATTTGGATATAAGTAAAAACGCTATTGCCTACGATGCTGTGGCTGCCGCAGAAGAAAGTAAGCCACAGGCAGTAGTTGAAAATATGAATGCCACATCGGTCACTGCAGCGGAGACGGTATCAAGCAGCACGATTATCAGTACAGACGATAGTATGTAAATCTATATATGTATCGCCTTCTTACTCCCATACTCGCGCTTATCGTCGCTTTGACGTTGTTTTTCACTTTTATTCGACCAACCTTCGAAGAATATAAGAGCATCGATACGGAGATAGGTGACTATGACCAGGCTCTTACCAAGGCGCAAGAGCTACAAGATCGCGTGAGCGAGCTTGTGCTACAAAAAAACAGCATGAATCAGTCAGATGTTGAGAAATTGATGGTATTCTTGCCTGGTTCAGTTGATGAAGTGGGCGTAGTACTTATTCTCGATGCACTCGCGAGTCGCCATGATTTGGTGTTGGAAAATATTTCAGTTAAATCTGCCCAAGCTAATGGGATCGGTGCAAGTGATATGACCGCAGGAAAATTTGCATTTGAGGATAATCCCGCAGAACTAGCTCAAAATGTAGTACGTGAAGATGGCACTGTAGCGCGGCAGCCTATGGATCGCGTTGAGATAACATCCATTTCTTTTGGTGTTACTGGTGAGTATCAGCATTTTAGGGATTTCGTGACAGATCTTGAAAAGAGTCTTGCCATGGTTGATATTGCGTCTCTGTCCATCTCTGAACCCGCTGAAGGTAAATTTACTACCTACACACTTGGTGTGGTGCTCTATCAGTTTACTGAGGAAGATCAATAACGCTCTATGAAAGCACTTTTGAAAAATATAGCATTCCTGGTGTCGCTGGTCTTGCTCGTGTGGTTCGGGTATGTAGTCTTCTTTCAGGAAGAAGCCATCGTTATTGATGAGACTTCTATGAATCAGGCACGCCTGGGTGAGCAGGAGTTTCTTGCAAAAATTAAGAACCTCGAAGGGTTAAATCTCGAGACCACTCTCTTCACCGACGAAGAGTTTCTTTCTCTGGTCGACCATTCAGTCCAGGTGGTTGATGAGGATGCGGGTCGTCCGAACCCATTTGCGACAGTACCAGGCCTCGAGACTAAACCAAAATCACCCTAGCAAGCGGTGCGCTCACTCTGTATATGAATTTATTTGAATTACTCAGTGAGTATGGAGTTATAACAGCAGATGACCGTATACGTTTTGAGAAGTACCTAAGCGAACAAAAAGGGGCGGAGGTAAGCAGTCCTGAACAGCTTCTGATTAAGTCTGGTGTTGAGCCATCGCGTATTTTGGAGACGCTGGGTGCGTACTATAAGGTAGCTACGCGTCTTTTGGGAGAGCAAGAGAAAATTGAACCGTCGGTACTGCAACATGTACCTGTCGATTCTGCGCGACATTACAAATTGGTACCTCTCTGTATTAAGGATGGTGTGTTGGAGGTCGGATGCCTAGATCCTGACAATCTCGACAT
>JBJOQE010000012.1:0-25232 GCA_046050105.1 Candidatus Parcubacteria bacterium | reverse complement strand
AAGCGACGCGCAGCGGTAATCACCAACACAAAATTTACCTCTGCAGCAATTGAGTATGGTAAGTGTGTCGGTATTGAACTCATTGGATGGGATCATCCTCGTGAACACTCTTTGCAGTCATGGATTGAACGTACAAAGCTTTATCCCATCACCGTACTCTCATCACTTCGTGCGCGCGAAAAGAGTACACTGCTACAGAGCGGAGCAGTGCTCTGTCGCGATATTGTTGACAATGAGGGCATTCTCTCGTCCGCTGGCCTCACAAAATCAAGGATTAGAGCCGTTTTAGAGGAGGGGACCATGCTTTGCGCTCATCCCTAAACATCGTGCTATAATTTTCCCCGTATTATCCGGTTAGATAAAGAATTTACGTATGGAAGCAGAACAACAGCAGGGTCAGAAGACAGTAGTCGCATTTATTTCAGGTCTCCTTATTGGTGGACTTCTCATGTGGGTCTTCAGTGCAGAACCGAAGAAAGACATGAACAAGGACGTAAAGAAGGATGACGCGAAGGAAGCGACTACTGAAGAAGTGAAGACTGAAAATACTGAAGCGAGTGCAGAGGCAACGACAGAAATTGCCGCACCTGTTGCTGAGGTAACGCTTGGTGCAGGCTCAATCGCACTTAGTGCCATCAAGGCTGGTAGCAAGGTTGCTCTCGGTGAAATGAAATTCCCCGCAGAAGGTGGTTGGGTTGCGGTGCATCAGATGGACGGTGAAAACCTTGGTGCAGTTCTTGGAGCATCACGTTTTGATACAAAAACTGGCCTTATTCCAAAGGAAGTTGAACTTCTCGCAGGTATGAAGCAAGGTGATATGTACGCAGTGGTATTCCACAGCACTGACGGCAACCGTGCCTACTCTTCAAAGACCGACCTCGTACTGAAGAATGCAGAGGGTAAGTTCCTCGGTTCTACCTTCAAGGCTGAATAACGAACTCAACTTATAAGACACACAAAAGCCTCACTTCGTGAGGCTTTTGTGTGTCTTCTTGTACATTACACATGAGCGGCATTTGTGTGTCTGGTATACTAGAATCACCCATGGCTACCTTCGAAAAAAAATATAACCCTAACCGAAATGCGGACTGGAACTACGGTGGTGCGAAGTGGCGTCTTTCGCGTTCAAAGATTGATCTCTTTATTGAATGCCCCCGCTGTTTCTATCTGGATAACAAACTCGGCACCGCACGCCCACGTGGCCCTGCATTCACGCTCAACGTTGCGGTTGATGCACTTTTAAAGAGAGAGTTTGATGTGCATCGCAAAGAAGGAAGTACGCACCCCCTCATGGATGAGTATGGTGTTGAAGCTATACCGTTTGAGCACGAGAAGATGGGAACCTGGCGTGAGAACTTTGAAGGTATTGAGCACAAACACAGCGCCACAGGATTCACCGTTTCAGGAGCTGTCGATGATATTTGGGTAGACGCTGACGACAACCTCATTGTGGTGGACTACAAGGCAACTTCAAAAGAAGGCGATATTGTGACTCTTGCCGATTCTTCGTGGGAAGCACAATACCGCCGCCAAATTGGTGTGTACCAATGGCTTCTTGAACAGAATGGTTTTTCTGTATCGAAGACCGGGTACTTTGTGTATGCAAATGCTACGGCAGATAAGGAAGCTTTTAATGGCCAACTTGAGTTTAAGGTGACGCTCGTACCGTGCGAAGGCGATACGTCGTGGATTGAACCCACCCTTACTAAAATAAAGTCGTGCTTGGAAGACGAGAATCTCCCTGCGTCTTCAGACTCGTGTGAGTACTGCACCTACCGTACAGCAGCCGGGAAGAAACTCCAGGCAATTGCGCTCGGAAAGAAGAAATGAGCAAAGGAGTGTAAGCGACTATAGCGAATTTCCGTCCCGATTTTCCCCGTGAGGAAATCGCTGGACGTTTCGAACGCTCACGAATAATGAGTTGGACATGAGAAACGAAACATTCAAAGAACGTGTGCACGCTATAGTAAAGAAAATCCCCAAAGGAAAAGTGCTTTCTTATGGTCAGGTTGCGCTCTCTGCTGGATATCCTGGTGCTGCACGTGCTGTGGGTACCCTGATGGCACAAAACCACGACAAAACAGTGCCGTGTCACCGCGTGGTGCGTGCGAGCGGCTACATAGGGGAATACAATGGCGGCGGCCCGAGTGCTAAAATAAAGCGCCTCAGAAGTGAGGGGGTGCTCATTTCGGGCGAACGAGTGCACAGGGAGTGTATACTAACTCCACACGTTTAATATGCTCTATTCCTATAAAATCGAACAAGCTATTCGCGCGGCGTCGGTGCTCCATGATGGGCAGACACGAAAAGGGTCTGAGCCATATCCCTACATCACCCATCTCGTGACCGTAGCGTTCATGCTCGCCGATTACGGATGCGATGAAGAAACAGTCATCGCGGGCCTCCTCCACGACACCCTTGAGGACACTGACTATACACCAGAGGAGCTTGAGGGAGACTTCGGGAAGCGCGTACGGACTCTAGTGGAAGGTGTTACTGATGCTCTCCACGCAGAACGTTCACGGTTTACCTGGGAAGAGCGCCAGGTCCGCTACATGAAGGCGCTCGACCTAGCACCCCGAGAGTCACTTATGATCTCGGCCGCCGACAAAATCCACAACATGCGCTCTATAGTGGAGGAATATTCGGACAAGCCAGAACTTTTCATCAAACATTTCGGCACATCGCTCCATGGACTTGAGGACAAGTACGAAAAGTTGTCCGCTCTCCTTCATGGACGATTAGATGGCGGCATCCTCAAAGAATTCGACCACGTCCATGCACTCTTTAAAACATTCCTTACTACCGTCATCAATCACCATGAAAAAGAAAATTTCCGCTAAATTGAAACCGCAATCGACTACCACGTGGGATTTGAGTGTGCTTTACACAAGCGCCAACGACTCGAAAATTGAGGCCGATGTCTCACGTTTTGAGCGCGCTGTAGATGCATTTGTGCGTACCTATGAAAAGCAGGTAAAGAAACTAGGTGACGCACAGACACTCAAGGGTGCTTTGGCAGCGTATGAAAAGCTAGCGGCGTCACCTGATGCTGCGCGTGCAGGATATTATTTTGGACTTCGCCGTGAGCTTAATGCTGAAGACGACGAGGCCGAGAAGAAACTTAACCTTTTAAGTGACCGACTCACCAAAACAGGGAACAAATTATTGTTTTTTGAACTCGCGCTCGGAAAAATCCCCCCACTCACGCAGGCACGTCTTCAGAAAGACGCGTCACTTTCAAAATGGCATTACTACCTCAAGGGAGTCTTTGAAGAAGCGAAGCATCATCTCACCGAAGCTGAGGAGCGCATTATGTCGCTTAAGAGCAACACAAGCCATGGTTTGTGGGTTTCGGGCACTGAGAAAATCCTGAATCGTCGCACCGTGAGTTGGAAAGGGAAGGCACTCCCCCTCGCAGAGGCGTTTGAACTCATCGCAAAGCTTAAAAAGCAAGACCGCCGAAAACTGTGGTCTCTTGCCGTAGCTGAATGTAAGGCGCTTGGGGCAGTAGCAGAAAACGAGCTCACGGCTATTGTGCTCGATAAGAAAGTGAGCGATGAACTTCGTGGTTTTAAGGAACCGTACAGCGCAACCGTGCTCGGCTACGAGAATAGCGAATCGTCAGTTGTTGCACTCATCGATGCCGTGAAGAAAAACTATCATATCTCTGCGCGTTTCTATACGCTCAAAGCAAAGATGATGAAGGAAAAAAAGCTTATGTACGCCGACCGCAATACGACGATTGGCACGGACAGAAAAATATCGTTCAGTACTGCGACCGCAACGTTGCGCGAAGTATTCCACGAAGTAAACCCCGAATACGCGCGCATATTGGATTCAATGCTCGAGAAAAAGCAGATAGATGCATTCCCGCGAAAAGGGAAGACAGGTGGCGCATTTTGCGCGTCCCAAACCAACCTTCCAACATATGTGCTTCTCAACTATCTCCCCGACGGACGAGCGCTCATGACGTACGCCCACGAAATGGGGCACGCAGTGCATGCAGAACGCTCTAAGGGTCTCACGCCAATATATCAAGGCCACTCTACCGCAGTAGCCGAGACCGCCTCGACACTCTTTGAGAACTTAGTATTCGACGCAAACCTTCGCACCCTCGACCGCATACAGCGTATCGGGGCGCTTCACGACAAAATCCAAGACGACATCATGGCCATTCACCGCCAGGTCGCATTTTTTGAGTTTGAACGTGAGATGCACCACACCATTCGCACACAAGGAGCTATGACAGAGCACGAACTTGCCTCCTCGATGCAGAAACACCTTGCTGCATATCTAGGAAAATCCGTTGAAGTAACAAAGGACGACGGCTACTCCTACGTGTATGTCTCGCACTTCCGCCGCTTCTTCTATGTGTACACCTACGCGTACGGAAACCTCATCTCGAACGCAATCGCCGCACGCCTACGCAGTGATGCCTCGTATAAGAAGGAAATAGACATGTTCCTCACGGCGGGTTGCTCGAAGTCTCCTGAGGATATTTTTAAGGCAATCGGCATCGACGTCACAAAACCAGCTTTTTTTGAAGAAGGTCTGAAGAAGCTCAATGAACGCATCGATGAACTCGAGTCGCTTATCTAGGGTATAATTCTTACTACAGTTAGTTAATTTTCTATGCAATGAATCTACTTTTTTGGGGACTCACAATAGGGGTGATCGGCAAAATTATTCTTGGCGGGGCAGTACTCTTGGTGCATCTTAAAATATTCGAGGAACAGCGCATCGACCGTGCGGTACTCAAGTCTATTCATCGCGAACACATCCTTACCATTCTCGGTATCTTACTTATTATAATGGGCTACATCTTTGAAGTAGCGTTCTATAACGGCGTCGACCTCTTCAGGTGCCAAGGGCCAGAATGTGCGGCACTGCTCATCCAGAGCCAAATCTAGGCCGTCTACGGCTTAAAAAGCATACCTTTGAGTAGGTGGTACTTTTAGTGCATACTATTTCAATGACTGAACAAAAGACAACTATCTTTAACGAGGTTCGTGAACTCTATCTCGCACGCATGAAGCGTGAGGGGCATTGTATTGTGCCTTCTGCACCTCTCGTGCCCCAAAACGACCCAACAACACTCTTCACCGGGAGCGGTATGCAGCCCCTAGTACCTTACCTACTCGGAAAAGAGCATCCAGAGGGTTCACGAATCGCGGACTCACAGAAGTGTTTCCGCTCAATGGATATCGAAGAAGTAGGCGACAACCGTCACACCACTTTCTTTGAGATGCTCGGCAATTGGTCGCTGGGAGACTATTTCAAGGAAGAACAGCTTCCGTTCTTTTTCAAATTCCTGACCGATGATGTTGGCCTTGATGCCTCGAAGCTCTATGTCACCACCTTTATAGGGGACGAGGCACACAACGTGCCTCGCGATACTGACTCCGTACATATTTGGAAGGAGCTCTTTGCTTCAAAAGGTATTGATGCGAAGGAAGTAGAAATTGGCGCAGAAGCAGCGGGCTACGAAAAAGGCATGCAGGGCGGGCGCATTTTCTTTTATGACGCAAAGAAAAACTGGTGGAGTCGCGCAGGTGTGCCTAAAAAAATGCCGGTGGGAGAACCCGGAGGACCAGACTCTGAAGTATTTTATGACTTCGGTGCCCATCCTGAAGCAAAAGGCGGCCACGCTAACGTAGGTGACGATGCAAAGTGGGGTGCGGAATGTCACCCCAACTGTGACTGCGGACGCTTCCTTGAGATTGGCAACTCGGTCTTTATGCAGTACATCAAGCAAGAAGATGGCTCGTTTGCACTGTTGCCGAAGCAAAACGTCGACTTTGGAGGTGGCTTGGAGCGTATTGCTGCAGCAGCACATGGTGATTCTGATGTCTTTACCGTAGGACCACTTCGCACTTTGGTAGTGGAACTTGAGCGTCTTTCAGGTAAGGCATACTCTGAGACAACCTCTACGCATGCCTTTCGTGTCATTGCCGACCATGTTCGAGCCGCAGTATTTCTGATTGCTGACGGTGTACTTCCAAGCAACACAGACCAGGGGTACTTTGTGCGACGCCTCCTTCGACGCTCTGTGCGTTTCGCAGACAAACTCGACCTGCCTCCCATGTCACTTGGGAAACTCGTTTCTATCATTGCGAGTGACTATGCGAATGCATATCCCGAGCTCACTCTAGGGAAGGCTTCTATTGAAGCAGCTATCTATGGTGAGGAAGAGAAGTTTCGAGCGACCCTCGCGCATGGCATGAAAGTCTTTGAGAAACTTTCGAGCGATAGTGCTATTTCAGGTGAAGATGCATACATCCTCTTTACTACGCATGGTTTCCCCATTGAAGTCACCGAGGAAATCGCAAAGGAGCGAAGCGCAACGGTCGATAGAGCAGGTTTCGAAGTTGCCATGGAAAAGCATCGTGCAGATTCACGTGCTGGTTCAGAACAGAAGTTTAAAGGTGGTTTGGCTGACGCAGGAGTGGCGACCACACGCCTTCACACAGCACACCACCTCCTCCTTAAGGCGCTCCAGATGGTACTTGGGGCACACGTGCACCAACGAGGGTCAAATATCACGGGAGAGCGCCTCCGTATCGACTTTTCTCATACTGAAAAGATGACCGACGATCAGAAAAAGGAAGTTGAGCGCATTGTGAATGAAAAGATGGCGGAGGAGCTTCCTGTCATTGCTTCCACCATGCCACTTCTAGAGGCTGAGGAGCTCCATGCAGAACATGAGTTTGGTGCAAAGTACCCAGCGCAAGTGACGGTGTACTCAATTGGTCCTGTGGACGCCACGAAAGAGAACCCCAAGTTTGAAAAAGCGTTTTCAATCGAGTTCTGTGGCGGGCCACACGTACAAAATTCACGTGAGCTGGTGTCAGCAGGAACTTTCAGAATTATGAAAGAAGAAGCATCGTCGGCTGGTGTTCGCCGCATTAAGGCAACTATTGCGTAGTAAACATTATACGCACCGCGCAATCCCCGTTTATCTAAACACACACCTCATTCGGTGTGTGTTTTCGTTTATACTTATATAACACATGTTGAGCGAACTACTACATCGCGGCACGGTGCCGTACTCAGTAATTTTTGATATTGGATCAGGTTCTGTTGGAGTGGCAATAGTGGAACTCGATATCACTGAAAGAAAGCCTCTCATCATATATGCCTATCGCGAACCCATTCGTCCGCCAAAGAACACCACGCCGGAGTTGTACGTACGCACACTCAAGGAAGCGCTTCTTGCTGCCACACTGGAGCTTACCACTGAGGGTATGAAGGCGTTGCGGTCTCACCACGGAACTCTGACAGCTATGCACATACTCTATGCAGCACCATGGTCGGAGATTGTATCCCGCACCATCTCTCTCGAAAAGAGTGAACCATTTAAGGCAACCAAATCTTTTGTAGACACCCTTATACTCGAAGCTCTTGCTGTCGCTGATGAACGCAAACATGAACAGGTCATCTTTGACCGTATTGGCCTTGAAATTATCGCACAGGAACTCGCATCCGGTCGTCTCAATGGCTACGATGTCGCGGACTTTACCGGCCAGCTATGCACCACGATCGACCTTGTGCACGTGAGCGAATTAGTGCCGCGAGCCGTTCGTGATGCGGTCCATGACGCTACACGACACTTTCCGGCACACGGTGAGGTTACCGAGCATGCTTTTGCGCACGCAAGCAGTCAGACGGTCACCCATATTTTCCCGCACACCGACTCATTTATTCTCATTGAGTGCACAGGAGGCGCGACAGAGTGTATCCTCTACGAAGACGGCGTTGTTCGTGAGAGTGTGAGTACGATGGTTGGTACCCACGCATTCGAAAATGAGATCGCCGAACGTCTAGGCACTATCGATACTGAGGTGCGCGCGCACCTTCGCGACTATGTCTCCTCGACAACACATAGTGAGGTCACGGAAGCACTCACAGAGGCACGAGACGCCTACAAGGGTATGCTATCGAAGTTATACCTCCAATTGCGTGCGCACTATGTATTACCTCGCAACATCTTTACCTTGGCGCAACCTGACTACCGCGACTTGTTTCTCACCATGGCTGAGGAGGCATATGCCACATGCACTCAAGATTACAAAATCCACGCCCTCGACAACGAACTACTTTCTTCATTTGTAGAGTACGCACCCAGCATCACGCCCGACCACTATATCGCCATGATTGCACTCTTTTTCCACACGAAAAGAAAGAATGGGGCCGTTATAAACCGCAAGTGAGCTATAATATGATATATGGTACAAAAATGGAATTTAGGCGATATTGTTCCTCCAGAACGCTCACGTCGTCATGCCGCGCGACCTGCTCTCGAACGTACGGAACCTAGCAGTCCGCCGCTGCGTGATATGCGCAGAAGAGTAGACGAAGTAAAGGTTGGTAGCACCTCTCCGCGTCGCACACACCCTGAGTCTCCTCATTACCTGCGCACACCTCCTACAGAGAAAAATCCGGATCATCACTACGAAGCACCCGTGGTAGATGATGAAATGGACGATGATATCAGAGATATCAAAATTAAAGTCGGCCGCACAACTAGGTTACGCCGTGCGTTTGCGGTGGTTTCCATCATTGTTGTTGCTGTAGTCGTCGGTGCGATAGCCACTATAACCATGACGGGAGCGGATGTCACCGTCAAGCCGAAGTGGAAGGATGTTGCTGTAAGTGCCATCATAGACGCAAAAAAGAACGGTGGCGCCCGTGACATGTCCTACGAAGTATTGTCTTTAAGTGAAGAAGGTGAGCGAAAGATATCAGCTACTGGGCAAGAGAAAGTAAGTACCAAAGCTACGGGTGAAATCACGGTGGTCAATGCTCAAAGTACCGCAAAGCAACGCCTCATTAAAAACACTCGTTTTGAATCCCAAAATGGGAAGATTTACCGCATCACAGACTCTATTGAAATTCCCGGAACAACAAAGAGTGCTTCTGGTGAGGTAATTCCTGGAACAATTCAGGCAAAGGTGATTGCTGATGGCCCAGGCGAGAGTTACAACATTCCTCCAGGGAAGTTCACCATACCAGGCCTTAAAGGCAGCGAGCAGTACGAAAAGGTGTATGCTGAGAGCAAGTCACCTATGGCCGGTGGGTATGAAGGCATGAAATTCATTATTGATGAAGGTGTGCTTTCTAAAGCGCGGCAAGAGCTTCATCTTGAACTCCGTGAAAAGCTCCTTGCGCGTCTCAAGAGTGAGCGTCCTAATGGTTTTGTATTCTTTGAACCTTCAGTAACCTTCTCTTACGTCTCGCTACCACCAACCGATGCGGGTAATCAGGCAGTGATTATGAAGGAACAGGCAAAGCTTTCTCTGCCTCTCTTTAAAACAGATTCTTTTGCAACATTTATTGCCGACAAAACGATCGCGGGCTATGGTGGAGAGCCAATGCGTATAGAAGACGTATCAAAACTTTCTTTCTCGTACCCTGCTACTTCCACCGATGTCAGTATGAGCGAGTCTCTCAAATTCCGTCTTGAAGGGTCTGTCAGGATGATATGGAAGTACGACATGGAAAAGCTCCGCGCCTCGCTCAAGGGTCTAGAGGAGAGCATGCTGCCCACAGTGCTTTCTGAATACAGTGCCATTGACCGCTCGCGAGTCATTATCCGCCCTTTCTGGAAGGATTCTTTCCCTGAAAATCTTGAGAAAATTCGTATTGTAGAGGTCATGGAGATGTCTGAGTAGTGGCAGCCTGTCTGGCTTTACGCCTAATTATCTTGTTGTCCACGGTACATGAGCTCATTTTGTTGACGAATAAGACGACCTCTGGTAAACTACGCAGGTTTGATGGACACTAAATCAAACAGTGAGAACCTCGTCTATGGAACCATTGAAGAGGCGTTGCCTAATGCGCTTTTTCGTGTTTTACTAGATGACCAACGTTTGATTCTTGCATATCTAGCAGGGAGGATGAGGAAATTCCGCATCCGTGTACTGGTAGGGGACAAAGTCGAAGTGTTCGAGGACAAGTACGGAGGCAAAGGAAGAATAACCAAACGCTTATAACGCACCACTAAAAATGAAAGTACGATCATCAGTTAAGAAGATGAGTCCAGACGACAAGATTGTCCGTCGCCGTGGTCGTATCTACGTCATCAACAAGAAGAAGCCTCGCCACAAGCAGCGCCAGGGCTAATCCATTCCAATTTTCACATGCGTATCTCAGGTATCACCATCCCAGACAACAAGTGGCTCGAATTCGGGCTCACTTCTGTGTACGGCATCGGTCGTTCACGTGCTCGCAAGCTCCTCATGGAGCTCGACATCAAACCGATGACAAAGCCAGCTGACCTCTCAACCACTCTGGAAAACACCCTTCGCGAAAAGATTGAGGCATTCACTATCGAGGGCGAACTTAGACGCGAGACAGGCTCAAACATTAAGCGTCTGAAGGACATCAAGTCCTACCGTGGCTCTCGCCATGCTAAGCGCCTTCCTGCACGTGGTCAGCGCACCAAGACCAACTCTCGTACGCTCAAGGGTGCCAAGAAGACTATGGGCTCAGGACGTCGCAAGCTCGAGAAGACATAAAATTTCATTGTTAATTTATACGACCGATTCATAACCTATGGGTAAGAAAAGAATCATCAAGAAAAGCGGGGGGTCAGACGTGAGCGGTTCATCACGCTCTCTTTCGCGTGCTCCAAAGCGTAAGATTGAAAGTGGTATTCTACACATTACCGCTACTTTCAATAACACTCTTCTTACATTCACTGATCCTGAGGGTCGTGCTATTGCACAGGCTTCATCTGGTTCACTTGGTTTTAAAGGATCTCGTAAGTCAACACCTTTTGCTGCGGCAAAGGTAGGTGAGCAGATTGGTGATAAGGTACAGCAGATTGGTGTCCGTGAGGCAGCAGTGATTGTCCGTGGCGTTGGTTCTGGTCGTGAATCTGCACTCCGCGGATTCTCTTCAAAGGGTATCAACCTTACGCGCATCACTGACATGACTCCCGTTGCGCACAATGGCCCTCGACCACCTCGCGCACGACGCATCTAGTCACTCTTCTTTCGTTAACGTTTATTTAATACCATGATTACCGGACCAAAATACAAAATCTGCAAACGCCTTGGAAGTGCTATCTTCGAGAAGTGTCAGACTGCAAAGTTTGCTGCTCGTGCTGAGAATGCGCCTGTAAAGCGCAAGGGCCGTGGCGGTGCGATGAGCGAGTTCAAGCGCCAGCTCACCGAGAAGCAAAAGATGCGCCTCTCCTACGGTATCACTGAAAAACAGCTTTCTCGCTACGTAGATGAGTCACTTGAAATGGCCGGAGATCCTGCAAAAACCCTTGTTGACCGCCTTGAGTCTCGCCTCGACAACGTTATCTACCGTATGGGCATTGCAAAGACACGTCGCCTTGCTCGCCAGATGGTTTCTCATGGTCACATAACAGTTAATGGCCGAAAGATGACCATTCCGTCATACAAAGTTGAGCAGGGTGACATCATTTCAGTTCGCGCCGGCAGTCGTATTTCGCCACTCTTTGCTACTCTTGGCGAACAACTCGCGAGCTCTACTACACCAGCCTGGATTACCTTCGATGCAGCAAAACTTGAAGGATCGAAGCGTGCAGAACCTCAGAGCGTCATCGCTTCCGACCATCTGTTTGATCCCGTTCAGGTGCTCCAGTTCTACAGTCGTTAATTTGTCCGTTCGCCCATTTATTACACTAAGCACGTAGCCATGCTTGAGACCAACGTAGCACTCCCATCAAAGCCTCGCATTGTTTCTGAAGAGAACATGTCGGGTACTTACGAAATTGATGGTTTATACCCAGGATACGGCCACACTCTTGGCAACTCACTTCGACGTATCATTCTTTCCTCACTCCCTGGTGCGGCTATTACGAATGTAAAAATCGACGGTGTGGGACACGAATTCTCTACTATCGAGGGAGTTAAGGAGGATGTTATTTCTATCCTTCTCAATCTCAAGCATCTTCGTCTTTCGCTTCACAGCGATACCCCGGTGACCATGACACTCAAGGTGAAGGGTGAGAAAATGGTTGTTGGTGGTGACATCACAGCTCCATCTCAAATTGAAATTCTCAACCCTGAGCATCACATTGCTGAACTCACTTCAAAGTCAGCTTCACTTGAAATCGAGATGACCGTTGAAAACGGTTTGGGATATGTCCCACGTGAAGTACACCAGAAGGAGAAGGTGGATATTGGCACTATTGCTATTGATGCAGTCTTTACGCCTATCCGCCGCGTAAACTACGAGGTTGAAAACATGCGTGTCGGTGACCGCACTGACTACAACCGCCTCCGTGTGTTTGTAGAGACCGACGGTACTATGTCTCCTCGCGAAGCACTTGAGAAATCAATCGAGATTATGGTCCACCAGCTTAAGGCAATCATTGGATTCCAAGAGCCTGAACCTTCAAGTGATATGGGCACCCCCGCACTTCCCACGGATGAAGACGCTGAATCTGCAGAGACTGACATCCTGAAGACTCGCATCGAGACACTCGACCTTACCACACGCACACAGAACGCCCTCACCGAGGCAAATATCCGCACAGTGGGTGGCTTGGTGCGCAAGAAGAAGGATGATATTCTCTCACTCGACGGCATTGGTCCAAAGGGTGTTGACGAGATTGTCGAGATTATCGGCAAACTTGGCCTAGCGCTTAAGGAATAGTGTGGATGTAGGTTACTAATGAACTGATATGCAACATAAACGAAAGAATAGGACACTGGGACGAGATCGCGATGAACGCCGTGCGCTTATGCGTGGACTTTCGGTGTCGCTTATCGAACACGGTCGCATTGTAACCACCCTTGCGAAGGCCAAGGAACTCCGCCCACTCATCGAAAAGATGATTACCACCGCAAAGAAGGACTCCGTGGCTACTCGCCGCACCATCGCTTCACGTCTTGGCACTACCCAAAACGAAGCTGTCGCAAAGCTTTTCAAAGATCTCGCACCAAAGTACCTTGAACGTCCAGGTGGCTACACACGCATCATCAAGATGGGTCGCACCACCGCAGGTCGCGAAGAGGCTGTAATCGAACTCGTATAACCATTCATCTATGTCAAAGAAAGAGCACATCATTGATGCAAAGGGAAAGCGACTCGGTCGTGTGGCTACTGCAGCAGCTTCATTCCTTATCGGCAAGGATTCACCTGCATTGGTGAAGCATATTCCTGCGGATGTCATCGTGAAGATTGAGAACGCGAGCCTCATGGACATCTCCGACAAGAAGCGTAAGAATGAGGAATACCAGACGTACTCTGGCCACCCTGGAGGTCAGAAGCGCGAGAAGCTTGGCGTGCTCAGCGCGCGTCGTGGCTACGGTGAAGCACTTCGTCGCACCATTTCTGGTATGCTTCCCAAGAACAAGCTCCGTAGCGTACGCCTCAAGAACCTCGTAATCAGCGAATAATTTCATTACTCACGAATATGGCAGAGAAGAAGACATACATTGAAGCAATTGGCCGTCGCAAGACCGCTACTGCACGCGTACGCATCACTCCTTCAAAGGAGCGCACTGTAGTCGTGAACGAAAAGGCACTTGAGACATATTTTGCATCAAAGGACCTTGCCGCTACCGTACTTTCAGTATTTGAGGTTGGTACTGATGTTCCTACTGTATCAGTTTCTGCCAAGGTGGTAGGTGGTGGTATTTCTGCGCAAGCAGAGGCCATTCGCCTCGGTATTGCACGTGCACTCATCGCTGATGTGCCTGCGCGCCGCACACCGCTCAAGGAAAAGGGGTACCTGAAGCGCGACCCTCGCGCAAAGGAACGCCGCAAGTTCGGTCTCAAGAAGGCCCGCAAGCGCGCACAGTGGTCGAAGCGTTAGGAAAAGCCCCCCCAAAAGGGGACTTTTTAGCTTCGACGATCGGAGTGTTGCGAAGCAACATGAGACGGGCTCGAGGCTACTTAACAGAATGCTGCGAAGCAAGCATTGTGTTTAGTAGACCGTTAGATAAACGTTAGTTATAAAAAAATCCCTGTCAGGGGATTTTTTTATTGTTAGCGTTTGCTCGGCCGGAAATTGACACCGGGGAGGCTGGAAGGTAGGCTCAGAGATAGTTTTGTTATTTCACACAGATACAGGAGGCGTGCATGACACGACATAGTGATGTAGTGCGGAGTTACGGAGACTCCATACCCCCAGGACTTCTTGCAAGTATTGAGGACGTAGGATACAAAGCTGCGGAACTTTTTGACCGCAGAGATATGCAACGAACCATCAAGGCCGACAGCACGCTCCAAACATCGATAGACACGGCGTGCGAGCGCAACATTATTGAAATACTTCAAAGTGTAAGCCTGCCAGCACCCATTCTTGCAGAAGAAGATGCGTGCTCGAAAGAGATCGAGCATGGTGTTAAGCACTCATTCTTCTGGTCGGTAGACCCTATAGACGGCACCTCACGGCTTGGTGCAGGGTTTGAACGAAGCTGGGCAGTGTCTGTGGGCGCAGTCCTCCATGGAGTGCCAACCATTGGCATTGTAGCGCTTCCCAAAGAAGATCTCCTGTACGCAACGCCCAACATAGGCGGAAGCGTATCAGTTGGAAACGGCGTCGCGTATGACCACGCACTGCTAGGGCTCACACTCGGGGCGGCAGTGGCTAAGAATCCATTCTATTGGGAGTTTAATCGCTGTCTGATTGAAGAGTTCGGAAGCATGGTCTCTGAGCCATCGGTTCAGTCTGGAATAGATTTTATTTCGGGGCGTACGCGCTTGTTTGTAGCCTGCAACTCAAACCACTGGGATCTCTGTGCGATTGCTGCACTAGCTCTGGAGCAGGGCGCTGTGGTACGCCACTGTGATGGCACACAGATTGACTGGTCGCCGCGACGCACCAAGTTTGCTCCTGTTGTTTTTTCCAGGACAAAAGACGACGCTCTGCGTGTTACCAGGCTGTACTTTGATGCATACGAGTACATCCACCCCCACGATAAGTGATACGAAAGCCCCGCATTCTGGTGAATGCGGGGTATTTTTTATGCACCACGCGGTGCTGCTTTTGCGTCACCTTCAAAGTATTGAAGATCGGGGCGACATGTACGGACATAGGCGACTATTTCATCATGGAGCGCGAGCACTAGAGGATGTTCGGCTATCTTGTCCCGTTTGTACTCCTCCACTTGCTCAATGGTCAACCCCAGGCGTTTGTCGGTATACCCATTATCAAGATATACATTCACATTCGCCAGTAATTTATCGAGCGAGTAGACCAACCGCTTCTCCTCAGTGTCGCGAAGTTCGTAGGAGAGCAAACATGCCACAAAATCAGCAAAGCGTCGTCGCCACAGACGAACCAGACACACGACCGCAGAAGCTTCACGCACTGCTTTAGTGTCATGTGTTGGTAGCGCATCAAACTCGCCGAACCTACCAAGAAAGGCTGGTGTATCACCGTGCTTGTACTCAGGTGTGTCATGCACCAGACATAGCTTCAGCACAGTGAGCAAATCGAGATGGGGGAGGTAGCGGTTGCAGACATACCACGCCGCCATGCACAGCTGGTAGGAATGTGCACCCACCGACTCACGCTCAGGTGAATTTTGGACCCATATCAGGCGTTTGGTCGCACTGAACTTTGCTGTCTGCCGTACCCAGAGCAAAAAATCGCGCGTTGCTCTCTGAAGGGTGTGGTCACTTTTATTACTCTGTACTGGAGATGGTGGGTGCGCAGGTGAGTTGCTATGCATGCTGTGTGCCTCGTTTCTGTAATGAACGTTCACCTTGAGGGTAGTATAGGGAGACTCAAAGTGCAATGTTTGACAAATCATCTTTTCGCATTATAATTCGCTTGTTATGGAGGAAAAAAACGAAAACACACACGATGATATTGAGGTAGTGACCGGAAGAGATGAGGTGCACGATGACATCGAGATTGCGGACGAAGAAGAACTATCTCTTGATAAAATGAAGAAGCTGCGCGAGAAACTGCGCGTATGCGAACACGACAAGCAAGAGTATCTCGAAGCTTTGCAGCGCTCACGTGCTGATTTTCTCAACTATAAACGTCGCACCGAAGATGAAGTAAAAAAACGTGACAGCAGTGGTACTGCGCGCTCTGTAGAGACACTCTTACCACTCCTCGATAGTTTTGCGCTTGCTACTAAAGGAACCGCGTGGGACACCGCAGACGCAGGCTTTAAGGCAGGATTTGTCATGATACAGTCACAACTTGCCGGCATCCTTAAGGAACTTGGTGCCGAAAGTATCATTCCCACTGGAGACCTATTTAACCCACACGAGCACGAAGCCATCGCAGAAGTAGAAGCGGACGACGACAAGGAGCACTGCATTATCGACACGGTGCAACCTGGATACAAGATTGGCAGTACTACCATCCGGGCAGCACGAGTCGTCGTAGGGAAGAAACGTGGATGAACAATCGTACAACATATTAAGAAATAATTTCACAACATATGGCAAAAATTCTTGGTATTGACCTCGGCACCACAAACTCAGCAATGGCTATCATTGAGGGAGGGGAAGCAGTGGTGCTTGAAAACGCAGAAGGTAACCGCACCACCCCCTCAGTGGTCGCCATTTCGAAAACAGGTGAGCGACTCGTAGGACAAATTGCGAAGCGTCAGGCAGTGACGAACCCCACCAACACCATCTACGGCATCAAGCGCTTCATGGGTCACTCATACAGTGAGGACGTCATCCAGAAAGACAAAGCAATCGTCCCCTATGAAATAAAGGGTGGGGTTGATGATGGCACCATCGTCACCATGGGTGGCAAGGATTACCGCCCAGAAGAAGTATCGGCAATGGTGCTCGCTAAGCTCAAGGCCGATGCTGAAGCAAAACTTGGTGAAACTATCACGGAAGCAGTTATCACCGTACCTGCATACTTTAACGATGCACAGCGAAAGGCGACACAGGACGCGGGCAAAATTGCCGGTCTCAACGTACGTCGTATCTTAAACGAACCCACCGCAGCAGCACTTGCGTATGGCTTCAATAAAAAGAAAGAAGAAAAACTTGTCGTCTTCGACTTTGGTGGCGGCACGTTTGACGTGTCGGTACTCGAAGTAGCTGACGATGTGATTGAGGTGAAGTCGACCGATGGCGATGCGCACATGGGAGGCCGCGACATTGACCAAAAGATTGTGCGCTGGCTCTTAGATGAATTTAAGAAGCAAGAGGGTATCGACATTGGCCGCGACGCGCTGGCACTGCAGCGTCTTGACGAAGCTGCAGAGAAGGCAAAGCTCGAACTCTCTTCAGCGGGCGATACGGAAATCAATATTCCGTTTATTACCTCAGGTAGTGATGGTCCGAAGCACCTCCTCATTAAAATGAGTCGCGCAAAGCTCGAAGAGTTGGCACGTGAGTATATCGATAAATCAATTGAAATCACGAAGCGTGCACTCGCCGCATCGCCGTTCAAGAAGGACGAAATAAATGAGATTATCATGGTGGGTGGCCAGACACGTATGCCCGCTATTGTGCAAGCGGTGAAGGAACTTTTTGGCAAGGAGCCAAACAAGTCAATTAACCCAGACGAAGTGGTGGCGGTAGGCGCGGCAATTCAGGCAGGCATCTTCCAAGGTGATGTAAAAGACATTACGCTCGTTGATGTCATTCCACTTTCACTGGGCATTGAAACCATGGGTGGTGTTGCAACCAAGCTCATTGAGAAGAACACTCACGTTCCCACAAAGAAAGAGCAGGTGTTCTCCACCGCAGCTGACAACCAAACATCGGTTGAAATCCATATTGTGCAGGGTGAGCGACCCATGGCAGGAGACAACAAATCGCTCGGTCGCTTTGTGCTGGAAGGTATTCCACCCGCACCACGCGGTATGCCTCAAGTTGAGGTGGTGTTCGACGTAGACACGAACGGTGTGCTTCAGGTAAAAGCAAAAGACAAGGCAACAGGAAAGGAGCAATCTATTCGCATTGAAGCATCTTCAGGGCTCACTGATGCCGACATCGAACGTATGAAGCAAGATGCCGAAGCACATAGTGCCGAGGATACTAAGAAAAAAGAGCTTATCGACACCCGCAATCTCGCCGACCAAATGGTGTACACCGCTGAGAAAGCCCTCAAAGACCACGGCGACAAAGTCTCTGAAGCGACCAAGACAAAAGTCAATGACGCCATTGGCGACGTGCGCATGAAGCATACGTCTGAAGATACGGAAGCCATCAAGCAGGCCACCGAAGCACTGAGCACCGCGATGCAGAGTATTGGCGAGGAAATGGCAAAGCAGGGAGATGCAGGTGCAGCACCAGCACAGGAAGGAGCGGCCGAGGAACCATCCGTTCGCGACGCTGATATTGACGACACTAAAACTACGTAAAGTCAAAAATCGACACATCGCATGATGTGTCGATTCATGGCATACTGACCACCTATGAAGGACTATTATGAAATTTTGGGCATCGAGCGCACGGCGTCACACGACGACGTTAAGAAGGCTTTTCGAAAGCTTGCTTCAAAGTACCATCCCGACAAGAAAGGCGGTGACGAAGCAAAGTTTAAAGAATTGAGTGAGGCGTATGCGGTCCTTGGCGACGAAAAGAAGCGTTCTGAATACGATGCCTACGGTCGTTCGTTTAGTGGCAATGGCGGTGGCCAAGGTGGTGGCTTCGGTGGTTTCGATTGGTCGCAGTTCCAGCAGGGCTTTGGCGGTAACGGCCAAGGTTTCGAGTTTGACCTCGGTGACCTCATGAACGGCTTTGGCGATATGTTTGGGGGCCGCGGGCAGGGAAGCGCTGCGCCACGCGGTCGCGACATCTCAATAGACATGGAGCTTTCGTTTGAAGAAAGCGTCTTCGGCGTGACCCGTAAAGTACTTCTCACCAAAGCTGCTGCGTGCGGTACCTGCAAGGGAAGCGGAGCAGCAGTAGGAACAGAGTTCATCACCTGCACACACTGCAACGGCAATGGAAAGATCCGCGAGAACCGTCAGTCTGTGCTTGGCACATTCACGACCGTACGTCCGTGTGAAAAGTGTGAAGGAAAGGGGAAGATTCCAAAAGACTCCTGCAAAGACTGTGCCGGTCGTGGCGTGAAGCGTACCGAAGAAGAAATCGAGCTTAAAATTCCTGCGGGCATTTCTGCAGGTGAGATGATTCGTCTTACATCACGTGGCGAAGCTGTGAAGAACGGTACGCCAGGTGACCTCTACGTCAAAATCCACGTCGCAAAGCACGCACACATCATTCGCGATGGAAAAGATTTGAAGATGAATCTCACCATCAAAGTCACCGATGCCATCTTGGGCGCATCATACCCACTTAAAACACTTGATGGTGAAGTGAAGCTCTCCATACCGTCCGGCATAAAGGCGGGTGAGGTGCTCCGCATCAAAGGAAGAGGCGTGCCGCACAGCTCGTCTCGTGGCGACTTTCTAGTGCGAGTTGTGATCGATACACCACAGAAACTTTCGAGAAATGCGAAACGACTCATTGAAGAGTTGCGTGCAGAGGGGATATAATACTCCTGATGGAACTACTCATCGGTTTGACGAAAGAGCTCTCAGCATTGCTTCTGGTTTTTACTGCACTTTTTGCATACGCGATTGTGCGCGGGCAGCGCGCGCTCTTATCGCTTGTGTTTGGCCTCTACATAGCTCTCCTTATTTCGGTTGAATTTCCGTATTACGACGCTGCGATACGCTCACTCTCATTTATGTCAGAGCACGCGGTACGCATGCTCTTCTTCGCGCTCTTTACGGCGTTTGGAAGCATACTCTTTGAGCGCCTCCTCTCCCGTATGTTCGACGAAACGGCTATTGAAGGCATAGGGAAGAAGGTGATACTTTCGCTCTTGGCTACAGCGCTCATTATGTCGTTTAGCTATCACGTTCTCCCCATCACCAACCTCATCGACCCCGGCGCACGCATCGGTTCACTCTTTGCACCCCAAGAATACTTCTTCTGGTGGCTTATTTTGCCCCTTGTCGGCATCATGATTGTGTTTTAGGTTCACTCATCCGCACAGAGCAGAACTTAGTCATACAAACTCGACACAAGCGCTCACCAGAGCGCTTGTTGACTATTCCACACATCGTGATATAATACTCTCAGATTACGTCCTTTGAAGGAGGAGAAAATGTCTCACAAACAGCAAGAGACGCCCACTCCTTTGTGGGTGCGCGGATTGACAGGAATATCAGGAACCATCGGTCTAGGTTTCGTAAATTGGGCATTCGACTACCCATTCTACGCCTACATGACCGAACTTTTCACTTCGGATCGGTTTGGTCTAACGCTCTACGACGGTGCACTACTCACGTTCGGCGTGATGAGCATCCTCTCTTGGTTATTATCGTTCAGTTTCATTAAATACTACGACTATACTGAGAAAGACTGGCTTGGTCTTGAGGCTTTGAAAGTAATACGTGAGAACGCTGACCCCAAGTCAAGTTGGTGCTCACGTATTGCAAGCCTGGGTGATGTCGCAGCATTTCTCATCTTTGCAATTTACGACCCAGTATATTCAACCATCTTTCTCCGAAAAGGTTCGGAGAAGTACAACGGCTTTTCACGTCGTGATTGGGTGATATTTAATCTGAGTGTCCTGTACTCAAATGCACTCTGGACGTCTGGATGGCTCGCAACAATTGAGTTCATCCGCTTTGTGCCCTGGCTAATTGAACGGTACGCCACATGAAGTAAACGCGCGAAATGTATTTCGCGCGTTTTTGCTTTACGGTATACTACCTATAGCACCACCAATCATGATGCAGTAAAAATAAAAGCAATATGCTGACATTCACAAAGAATATAATCATTGCGTTAATTGTTGTATTTGTTGTGTTTGCAACGACATCGACATTCTACAAATACGCAATGTTGCGTGATTACACAACAGTCTTTTATGTACCATGTGATCCCGGCATTTCTTCATGCTTCACAGATACATCGGCGTGTGATGTGGTTGCAGACGGTGCGTGTGAGTCTTTTTTTGCCATTGCTAATGTTTCAGGAAGAATCGAGTCACACTGCAACCCAGACGATGGCAGTTGTCTTGTGGCCCTTTGCGCTGAAAATGCGGAAATTGAAAATCCACAGGTGCAATGTGAACAGATTTTTTGCAGTGAGGAATCACTTGCCAAGCTAGAAATAGACAGCAGTTGCTCACAAGAATATGGAGGAGAATAGTAACCGCGAGATCAAGCCTTCCGACATCTATTCTTCTGTGGAAGAAATTCGCGATGAACTTAAGAGAAGGCAGTGCGATAGCAAGCTTCAGGCAGCCGTCAGTGATTTTCTTAAAGCAAATGCACCAGATTTTTTACCAGATCAGCATAAACAGTACGCTTTTTTCTCACGACCAATCATAACGCCAAATATTGAGACAAAATACTTCCTTGATATCATTAAAATATTTGATTTAGAACCGTTATTCTTAGAATTCCCAGATAAGTTTGTATCGAGAAGTAAAGAAAAGCTTTTTGCTGCAAAATTACGCAGCTTCGATAGACAAAGACCGCACATTCGTAAGACAAAAACACTGATTGATTTTCAGACTTGGGAAGGGGCACGATTGCGCGACGTAAAACTACTGAATAACGACACTTCGCTCCTTGATCATCACACTGAATTATTCTCGAGAGTCTACCCTGAGCACGCTGGGAAAAAGCAGGACATCACTACTTGGTTTGAAACTGTTCGGAGTGCGTACCCTCATTACTACACTGGTTTTCTGGCACTCTTCCTTACTCGGGGAGTATTATTTGAGAACTTTTTACTCAATGATCCTGCGGAACAAGTATTTTTTCAAGAGAAAGTTGCCCCTTCGTTTCTGGAACTCAAATCTCGCTTCGGTATCAAACCGCTCATATTTCCCATTCTTCCGATCAAAGATGAGCGCGACACAAACTGGCTTCAGTATCATACCGATGACATTGATTCTATGGGGATATGATAGATATTATACAAGTATCTCGAGTACAATAGGTGTAACCTATGGGAACTTACAATCTCAGTTCTAGTATTGCTTACTGTGCAGAGTATGTAGCAGAACTTCAAAATCTTTTGCTGTACTCACATATCGCCACAGTACTCACTGCGCTTGTTTTATCTTTTTTCGTAATACTGCGCAATCCGAAATCTTCGCTCGCGAGGATTCTACTTCTTATAAGCACGTGTTTTGGCATCTGGGCAGTCTTGAATCTCATCATCTGGTTCGGTTACGCGCAGGCACATATTTTAATGGCAGCCTGGTCGAGTATTGAGATATTCAGCGTACTTCTCTTTCTTTTGACGCTTTGCTTCACAATAGTCTATATTGAAAAACGAGACCTCGCATGGTGGCACATCATTGTATTGTTCGTGCCGCTGCTACCTATTGGCATACTTGCAAACACAGAACTATATCTACTTGGATATGATGCACAAGAATGTATTGCTATTGAAAATAATATTTACATTCAGTACGTACGGACCGTCAAAGCAATTTTTGCACTTTTAATACTCGGGTACCTTATTCTTCGATTGGCGCAGTCTAAATACGCTTCAAGACGTATTGAAATTGCCATACTGGGAGTTGGTACCCTAAGTTTCATATACTCATTCCTCATTGCAGGATATATTTCTGAGCAAACAGAAAATTATACATACGAGAATTATGGTCTATTTGGTATGACGGTATTCATAGGATCGCTTGCATACCTTATCGTTAAATACTCTGCTTTCAATGTTAAGCTCGTTGCTGCTCAAGCTCTTGTAGTCTCACTCACGCTCATGGTAGGTGCGCAAGCAATCTTCTACTCTAGCACCACAGAACTTGTCATCAAGGTGCTCACTGCACTTCTTGTGTCAATTTTTGGATTTTTCCTCGTGAAGAGTGTGCGGAAAGAAATCGCTGAGAAGGAACGAAATGCAGACCTGGCTAAGCAGCTAGCCGAAGCAAATGTTCGTCTCAAGGAGCTTGATAAGATGAAAACTGAATTCGTCTCTATTGCCTCTCATCAGCTCCGGTCACCACTTACCGCTATCCGTGGTTACGCGTCACTTCTGACCGATGGCACCTACGGAAACATACCCGAAAAAATGCGTGAACCCCTCAACCGCATTGAAGATTCGTCGCGCTTTATGGCGCTCTCAATCGATGACTTCCTGAACGTCTCGCGCATAGAAAGTGGCTCGATGAAATACGACATCACCACGTTTTCACTTAAGGAAATCGCTTCACGTATTGCGGATGACCTACGCCCCGCCGCAATAAAGAAGGGCTTGGTGTTGGTGTTTCGTTCCGATGCTGACACTGACATGAAAGTAAGTGCAGATAACGGCAAGCTCCGTCAAGTGATCCAGAACGTCGTGGACAACGCTCTCAAGTACACACCAAAAGGCACTATTTCCATCGTCGCACAAGAAGATGTGAAGGCGAAGAAAGCACGCATCATGGTGGTAGATACCGGTGTAGGTATGTCTCCGGAGACACAGCAGAGTCTCTTTGGAAAATTCATACGTGCAAAAAATGCCAATACCGTGAACGTCTTTGGTACTGGGCTCGGACTCTACATTGGGAAGCAGATGCTTGAGGCCATGGGTGGCACCCTCACCGCAACTTCAGAAGGAGAGGGGAAAGGATCTACCTTCACCATCGAACTACCGCTCGCTCGCTAATATGCAAAGAAATTACCCCACTATCGACAAACTCATCTTCTGCGTTCTCGGGGTGATGGTACTCATCACCTGCATCATTGCCTTTGTGAAATATATCGTGAGAGAGGACTTTCGATACATCACACACGATGAAGACATACCCGCCGCACTCGACCTGCGCACTTATTAAGTACCGTCTATGGACACCTCCTCCGTACAAACACTCATACAAGCCTGTGAATGGCTCCCTTCGCACTTCTTAGTGGTATCACCTAACGTATACACTCCATTTCTTTACTACACCTACCTTGGGTGTGCCATCCCCGCATTACTCATTGCGTTGTTTGTGTTTATTAAACTCAAAAACAACCTGGCTTCGCGCCTACTTATTTGTACCAATGTGAGCTTGGCGCTGTGGGTGCTCGGCTCCATGGTAGTCTGGGCAACCGAACACCCAAGCTATGTGATGTACGCATGGACACTCATCAATGTCGTGGAGCCATTTGTCTATTTCTTTGCGTTCTATTTCGCATACGTGTTCATGTTTAAACGTGATCTCAGTACTGAAGAGAAATTGGTCTACATACTACCTCTACTTCCTACCATCATTCTGGCACCCACGTCGCTCATGCTTAGTGGCTTCGACCTCACCAATTGCGACCGTAACGCATTTGAGGGAATACTCGCGCTCTATGGATACGCGGTAGAACTCTTTTATGTGTGCCTCATCATATTTTTTGCCTCACATGCACTCACGACGAAAGATGTGCTCCCTCGCAAAGAGAAGCGGCCCGTTGCTATTTTTGCGATAGGCATCGTGTTGTTTCTGGTCACTTTTTCACTTGGAAATACTCTCGAGTTAATGACAGAAAACTGGTACATCGGTCAGTACGGCTTGCTTGGTGCGCCACTGTTCAGTGGATTGTTGGCCTACCTTATCATCAAATTCCACGTCTTTAATATCAAACTCTTTAGCATCCATGCTTTTATGGCGTCGCTGTGGTTGCTTCTGTGTTCATTGCTCTTCATACGCGAATCCGAGAACGCCAACATCATCATCTTGGGCACGCTGGTCCTCTTTATACTCGTCGCACGACCTCTCGCTAAAAGTGTAGCCGGTGAGATTGAGGGAAGAGAAATGAATGCGCAAATGGCTGCAGACCTCAAAGCGGCGAACGCCAGGTTGCAAGACCTCGACCGTACCAAGAGTGAATTTGTCTCCATCGCATCACATCAGCTTCGCACCCCACTCACCGCGATACGTGGCTTTGCAGAACTCATGCGCGACGGCTCCTACGGCCCTATACCAGAAAAATTTTACGAACCTCTGGCACACATCGAGGAATCCGTACAAAACATGGCCATGACCATCAATGACTTTTTGAACGTCTCGCGCATAGAAAGCGGCACTATGCAGTATGACCCCACAGTGTTCTCGCTCCATGAACTGACCGAGCGAATCTGGGGTGAGCTTAAACAATATGCAGAGAAGCGTAACCTCCAACTTCTCTTTGAGCCTAAGACTTTTTCACCGCTCGTCGTTGAAGCCGACGAGGGAAAAGTGCGTCAGATTCTCCAAAATCTTATCGACAACTCCATCAAGTACACTCCATCCGGTACAGTGACCATCGAGCTAGAGCTTACCGCGGGCAATATGGCCGTCGTCTCTATCGTCGATACAGGCATTGGTA
>JBJOQE010000011.1:0-31152 GCA_046050105.1 Candidatus Parcubacteria bacterium | reverse complement strand
CAAGCAAAACGCGCGCCCGTACAAGACCTGGTAGATAAGGTGAGCGAATACTTCGTGCCTGCAGTAGTCATACTTTCCGTACTCACTTTTGTTGGTTGGGTATTCATCGCTGACCTTCCCGTGCGTGCAGGTATGTTGCGCATGATTGCCGTATTGGTTATCTCGTGCCCATGCGCGATGGGGCTCGCAACACCCACAGCGCTTGTGGTGGGCATTGGCCAGGCAGCCCGGTACGGCATTATCCTGAAAGGCGGCGAAGCGCTCGAGAAGGCATATAAGATTACCGCCATTGCGTTCGATAAAACGGGTACGCTCACGCTTGGTAAACCTGTGGTGACCGACTTCGTGATGATTGGAAACGCAGTCTCAGAAGCTGATGCTGCTATTTTCGCTGCTTCAGCCGAGATGGGTTCCGAACATCCACTCGCGCGGGCGGTGATTGAAAAAGCGAAGCAATATGGAGAAGTTATAGATCCGAAAACATTTGAAGCAGTGTCTGGCATGGGCATCAAAGCAGTGATTTCAAAAGACAAAGACTATGAGGTCATCATTGGTAACACCATCTATATGAAGGTGCTCGGCATCGATGTACGCAAACACATGCCGAAGCTTGAGTCACTACAAAACCAAGCGAAGACGGTAGTGTTCCTCTTGGTCGACCAGAAGCCAGTGGCACTCATTGCCATGGCCGATGCGCTCAAACCATTTGCGAAGGAAGCTATTGCAGCACTTCGTGCAATGAAGAAGGAGATTATTATGATTACGGGTGACAACCCAAAAACCGCAGCAGCGATTGCTCGTGAAGTGGGTATTGACCGTGTGCTTGCGGAAGTACTGCCACAAGACAAGGCAGCCATGGTGAAAAAGCTCCAGGCAGAAGGAAAGAAGGTAGCCATGGTGGGAGACGGCATTAACGATAGCCCGGCACTTGCACAGGCAGACCTCGGCATCGCTATTGGTTCGGGTACCGACGTGGCGATTGAAACAGGTGAAGTGGTGCTCGTGAAGGATGACCTCCGTGATGTAGTGGTGGCCATACAACTTTCCTCCAAAACTATCAAGAAAGTGTGGCAGAACCTTTTCTGGGCATTCTTCTACAACGTAGCTGCCATTCCGATTGCAGCAGGCGCACACCTGCTTGTCACACAGAGCTCGTTTGGTATTGCGTCGGGGTGGGTGCTTGCCATTCAGCGCAACTTTGGTGCAGCAGGCCAGATATTCTTTAACATCTCGCAGGCGACACTCCGCCCTGAAATTGCAGGGTTTGCCATGGCGTTTAGTTCGGTATCAGTAGTGGTAAACTCTATGTTGCTCCGTCGCTATGTGCCACCGATGGAAAAGGAGTCGCGGAAACAAGATGCAAATGTTAAAATGACAAAGTAAACAATAACTATGACAGCACTTAATCTCACTATAGAAGGTATGCATTGTGGTGGATGCGCAACCGGCATCCAGATGGTAACTTCCGGCATGGACGGCGTGACGTCGTCGTTTGTCGATCTTGATACCAAGAAAGGAACGCTTGAGTACGATGAAACCAAAGTGAAGCCTGAAGAAATTATTGCGGAGATCGCCAAGCTTGGCTACACCGCGACAGCTTCGTAAAACTTCGTATGATTTTCTACTCACTACTCGTTCTAGGACATGTGCTCGGTAGTATATGTGGTGTTCTCAGTGCAACGGTTGCTGAGATGCTCTATATCAAATTGGGGCCTTCATACCGTACTGACGAAGTGACGTATGAAAAAACCCACCGCATGTGGAGCCACACCTCCATACTCCTTCGTCTTTCTACACTCCTCACGGTGCTCACGGGTGTTGGTTTTGTGTGCTACTTTGCCTATACACACGACAACGAATATCTTTTGAGTCCGATGTTTTGGGCAAAGATGGCGATGGTTTCCATGATCGGAGTAAACGCCTACCTGCTTCACACGGAGCGCATCTCGTACTACTTTGGCAGCGCATTGTCGTTCACCTCTTGGTGGCTTGCGCTTGGCGCAGGTTTTTTCCTAACCAACGATGCAAACATGTTCTCCGGGCAACCGCTACTTTCTTTTGCAGCGACGATGACCATGTATGGTGCGGCGGTGGTAGTGCTGGCTGCCTGCTTGCAAGCACTTCGTACGCGTTCTGGCATTACACCTGGGGTTCGTGTAGAGCCTAAGCGCGCGTGAAGCGTGATGTCGATACAAAAAACACCAGAATCTCTCTGGTGTTTTTTGTATCGACAATTTATAGCGTGAATGCGCCCGAGAGCTTTTGATAGGTATCTTCAGAAGAAGTGACTGGTATGGTGTCGATAATACCTACGACAGTTTCATCGTTACCGCCAGGCATCAGCTTGTCTCCAAAGTACACGCAGTCATCAAAGTTCCATCCTTTGTGCTGTATAAACTCGCGAACATTCGATCCTTTGTTTGAGCCCACTTTAAAATAGTCGAAGCAGGTTGTACCACCAATGCGCACCTCCACAGACGGATTGGTCAGTGGATATGTTTTGAGCATGCGGTTGCGAACCG
This sequence comes from Candidatus Parcubacteria bacterium, assembly GCA_046050105.1. Classification (GTDB taxonomy): domain Bacteria; phylum Patescibacteriota; class Minisyncoccia; order Phycocordibacterales; family UBA918; genus JAYQPD01. Next base: position 28,630 of record JBJOQE010000011.1, on the reverse strand, counting down.
AGGAGTCGGGGTCGAAGGCGTGCTTTTGCTCCTTAGGCGCATGGTGGCCAATGGTGCTGTATGAAATTTGCGAGAGACGATCTTCTATGAGGTCATGCGCGTCCGCCACAGGGAAGTCGGCCATGGTAATAAGTTCCGAGATGTGTGCATATATGGCGCTCTTTTCCTCATCATTGAGTCGCTTCTCCCAAACCTCAACTCCATCTCGGTCCACTGCATGATTGCCATTTTGCCCCAGCCGGATGAAAGGGAGATTGGGAAGCTGAGACGCTATTTGCTCGTTTGTTGCACCCGAGACTGCAATGAGGTCGACTGGAAGGCGTGAGAGTAGTTCGCCCATGTACGGCAACACCAAAGAACGGCTTGGCGTAAGCGTGTCGTCCAAGTCAAAAAAGAGGTGTGTGTAGGTTTCTAGGGGTCGCATACAGGTTGGTACACCTTGCAACGTACAATATAACTCCGTGGATGGCAACCCTGTTTCAGAAGAAGCACATTGAGCTATACTAATGCCATGCTTTTTAAACTACCTTACTGCGAGGAGTGCGGCGAAGCTCCTGTACCGCACAAGCTCGAAAAAATGTCGCAGACACTCGATGATATTCTCTTTCGTTCTGACCTCACCAAGGGCTTCTTTATATTTTTCGAGACAAAGATAACGAATGCGGTGATGCATCTCATTCCCACGAGAGCTATCGAGTTCATTTTGAACTTTATGGTGCGTATTCACGTGCTCACCGTACGTGACAAGGCACACGAGACTGATAACACCCGCACGCTGGCGCTTTACGAAGGTGCAGAGGCAGAAGGGGTGACGCTTCGCCAGTACCTCATGGGAAAGGTGCCTATTAGTTTCATTGCAACTGCGGGAGACGGCTCCAATAGAACGGTGGCGTTTACCGTTATTCCACGCCCTGCAGGGTTTGTGTCGCCATCTCTTGAGTGGATGGACGACAAAGGTATTCTGAAAGAGCGCATGAAGGCAGGAAATATTCCTCATGCAGATGGCGGAGTGGCACGAACTTTTAAACAGGCAGTAGCAATTTGGAAACGCCTCGGAAGTGCGGTGATTATAAAGCCACACCGAGGCAGCCGTGGCCGCCATACCACGCTTGATATTCGCACTGAGGAGGAACTCAAACGTGCGTTTGATATTGGTATGCAGATTACGACCGCAGTCGTGATTGAAAAGTATCTCCATGGTACGGTACATCGTGTGACGCTTGTAGGAGGGGAACCGGTGGCGATTGCGCGGCGTGAGTACCCGCACGTAGTAGGCGACGGCGAACACACGGTGGATGAACTGATTGAAATTGAAAACAAGAATCCACTCCGTAACGGTATCCACTTTAAGAAACTTGATAAAGGTCACCGCGCACCTGAGGCGCTTCGGAAACAAGATCTCACGCTTACTTCCATTCCAGAAATGGGAAGGATGGTGATAATAAATGACAAGAACAGCCGTTTGCACGGCACCACGACAGAAGACGTAACCGACACGGTGCATCCTGAAAATATCGCGCTTTTCAAACGGTTTGCAGTGCTTCTGGGAGACCCCATTGTTGGTGTGGACTTTATGATTGATGATATGAAGCGCCCGTGGACGGAACAGCCAGACGCAGGTGTACTTGAATGTAACGCGATGCCGTTTATCGATGTGCACCACCAAGTTATTTCCGGAAGGAAAATTAATGTTGCCGGGTACCTCTGGAAAGTGATATTTCCTCCACTAGCAAAGAAAGCTGCATAGAAAAAAGCCGCAGACATGTCTGCGGCTTTTGTGGTCTCAGAAGAAGTTGTTCTGGATTTCGTCACCGTTATTGGCGACTCCTCGAACGGCACCGCCATTTGTGGTTGCAACTTCATCCATCGTGAGAGAACGAACATACTTTTGCTTCGTAAGACGTTCGAACAGTTCTCCCGGCATCAAGAGGTCATAGATGCGGAACAAACGGTAGGTTTGTACACCTAGCTTGAACTTCATACCATCAACAATAGATGCACCATTCATCTGTGGCCTTGTTTCCTGGTACTGAAGCATCAGTCGTCCCAGTGCAGAGGATGTAAATAGACTAAGTGCTTTCAGTTCATGCATGATGTCGTGACAATGCATGTGTTCAAGATCGGTGCGATATGTCTTGAACGCCTCAAAGACAGTTTCAAGGTGACGCTCTTCAATGACGCAGCGAAGATCGATGTGCCCCGAAGTTGCATCAGTCTCGAAAGAATGTGCATCATAGCTGTCAATCATGTATTGCATTCCGGCGGGACTCAGAATTGCGGCTCCTCCAAGTGCAGCCCAAACCCTCTTCCCGTGTTCAAGTGCCTTCTGACTCAGTATGCCGATGCGGGCTACTTCACCAGTATTCAGGTTCACTGCATCCCAGACGAGGTCTGCAATGGAGATGCGTACATCACGATTAGCCATCTGATTCCTCCGTTTCCAAATCTGCGTGAACTATACAACACGTATAGAATATAGCAAGTGGCCCGCTAATCCACATTGAGAAATGGGCAGTTTTTTGGTAGACTTGTGACGCATTTATGGAGATTGAACACACAGAGGCCGAAGCGCCTGCGGAGGGAGGTATTGCCATTCACTTGGCACCAAGCGTGGTTACCCATGCCTTTGGTATTCCTGTAACCAGCACGCTCATTACCTCATGGCTCACCATTGTGGTCCTGATGGTCTTTGCCTATGCGCTTAAGAGCAAGCTTGCCCTTATCCCTGGCCGTTTCCAGGCACTTATTGAACTTATGGTAGGTGGCGCCTTCGACTATGTGAAGGAAACCCTTGAAAGCGAACAGCTTGCTAGACGCTATTTCCCGATTCTGGCGACCATCTTCTTCTTTATCCTTGGTGCGAACTGGATCGGCCTCCTTCCAGGGGTTACGTCTATTGGATACTGGACAGAGAGCCATGGCGTCACTCAACTCGTACCGTTCTTGTATCCGGTCAACACCGACTTGAACGTGACGATTGCACTCTCTATTATTGCTGTCCTCACGATTGAAGTGGCCGGCATTATGGCACTTGGCGCACTCCGCTATGGAGGAAAATTCATCAACTTCCATTCGCCCCTCGCTTTTGTGATTGGTTTGGTGGAACTTATCGGAGAAATCGCGCGTTTGGTATCCTTTTCATTCCGTCTCTTCGGTAACATCTTTGCAGGTAAGACGCTCATTCTTGTCGCCATATTCTTCGTTCCTTTGGTTATGCCCGTGCCGATTATGGCGTTTGAGCTCTTCGTTGGCTTTATCCAAGCGTTGGTGTTTGCCATTTTGACACTGTTGTTCATCAAATTGGCAGTAGCAGAGCCACATTAGAAAGAAACTGGTAGAGTGACGCTCGCGACAGAAGTCGTTACCGTCACGCTACTCGTTTCATCAAGAACAGTACATATTAATCACTAGTCATAATAAAATGGAAAACATTGAATCAATGAAGGCACTCGCCATGGCATTCGTCGTAGGTTTCGGTATGCTCGGTCCAGCACTCGGTATCGGCATGCTCGTATCTAAAGCTCTCGAAGCAATCGGACGCAACCCAGAGGCTGCAAGCAAGGTACAGACCACCATGTTCATCGGTATTGTGTTTACTGAGGCTTTGGCTATCTTCGCCCTTGTCGTCGGCTTCATCATCAAATTCGCGTAAAACATTTCCATTTCTGCGCTGGCTTTGTTCTGGAGCCTCTGCGATTCAGTCGTCGTAGATACTCCTACGCCTTCCTCATCGCTTCTCCAGACCCCGCCATCACAAAAATGTAATCTGTTTTCAAACATTCACTATGGACGAAATTATTCACACATTTGGCATCGACTGGCGCCTCATCGCCATTCAGCTCTTTAACTTTGCACTCTTGCTCGGTGCTTTGTCGTACTTTTTGTACACACCAGTACTGAAGATGCTCGATGAGCGAAAGCGCATTGTTGCAAAGGGAGTTCTTGATGCAAAGGATGCCGCACTTGCACGCGAGAATGCTGAGCAAGAAAAAGGCGCCATCATTAAGAAGGCGGTCACCGAAGCGGGTGACATTGTGAAGCGCGGTGAAGAAGCTGCAGAGCGTGAAGCACAAGGAATTGTACTTGAAGCAGAAGCACAGTCTGCGCGCATCGTAAAAGATGGTGAGGCAAAAGCTGCAGCACTTGCGGATTCAATTCGTAAGAGCACTGAAGCAGATATTGCGAAGGTTGCCATTTTGGCCGCTGAAAAAGTGCTTAAAGAGCGCGCATAACATCTATGAAAGCTGAACGTCTTGCACAAGTGCTCCATGAGGCAACATCTACGCTTACCAGAGCGGAGGTTGCTTCATTTACCGACTCCTTTATGAGCTACCTGAACCTCCGTGGCTACAAGGGATTGCTTCCGCGCATATTGCGGGAGTATGAGCGACTTGTCTTGCGTCTAAGCGAAGATGCCGTGGTAGTAACCGTTGCAAAAAAAAGCGACGTTGCGCCACTTCTCACCCTTCACCAGATTGAAGGCAAAGCCATAACGAAAATTGATGAAACGATTATCGGCGGCTACCACATTGAAACGAAGAATACACAGATAGACGCAACACAGAAGAATGCATTACTCACCCTCTACCGCAACCTTACTCGCTAAACACCATCATCATGTCCGAAGCAATTATTGAACGCATTAAGAAGGAAATAGAGTCACTCGCACTCACCCCAGTCTCTTCAGAGAAAGGACGAGTACTTTCTGTGGGTGACGGCATTGTCGAAATCGACGGCCTCGCTTCAGCGCGCGCCATGGAGATGGTGGTCTTCCACGAGGGAGAAGGTGAGACGCTCGAAAAGGCAATGGAGCGAAGTGATGCACTTTTCGGTCTTGTCTTGAACCTCGAAGAGGGAAGCGTGAAGGTGGTGGTGCTCGGCAATGGTGACCGTGTGCGTGAAGGTATGCTGGTAACGGGAACAGGAAAGCTTCTCTCTATTCCCGTTGGTGATGCTATTGTCGGTCGTATTGTGGATCCACTCGGCGCAGCACAAGATGGCAAGGGTACCATCGAGGTAGACAAGGATATGCCGATTGAGCGCATTGCCTATGGTGTGATGGATCGCTCAGCGGTGAATTTTCCGATTCACACCGGTATTAAGGCGATTGATGCCATGATTCCAATTGGTCGTGGTCAGCGAGAGCTCATCATTGGTGACCGTGCAACGGGCAAGACGACGATTGCAATTGACACCATCATCAACCAGAAGTACGAGCCCAAGGAAACTCGCCCTATCTGTATTTATGTCGCGATTGGCCAGAAGGAGTCAAAGACTGCGCGCATCATGCAGGAGCTTCAGGATCGTGGTGCGATGGAATACACCATCATTGTGACGACGTCAGCATCTGACCCTGCCGCTATCCAGTTCCTCGCACCGTTTGCAGGCGCTGCCATTGGTGAATACTTCATGCAGAAAGGAAAGGATGCGCTCGTGGTATACGACGACCTTTCAAAGCATGCGGTTGCGTATCGCCAGATGTCACTTCTCCTTCGCCGCCCACCAGGACGCGAGGCGTACCCAGGAGACATTTTCTACCTCCACTCACGTCTCCTTGAACGTGCAGCGAAACTCAATAAGGAACTTGGTGGTGGTTCACTCACGGCGCTGCCACTCATTGAGACACAAGAGGGCGACGTGTCTGCATACATTCCCACAAACGTTATTTCTATTACCGACGGACAAATCTTCCTCGAAGCCGATCTCTTCAACAAGGGTATGCGCCCAGCGCTCAACGTTGGTATTTCGGTATCTCGCGTAGGCAGCTCGGCACAAACGAAGGCTATGAAGAAAGTTGCAGGAAAGATTCGCCTTGAACTCGCACAGTTCCGTGAACTTGAGGCTTTCATGCAGTTTGCGCAAGATCTCGACGAAGACACCAAGAAGCGTATTGAAAGTGGCCGTCGCTACACCGAGCTTCTGAAGCAGGGACAGCACGACACCATGCCGTTTGAACGCCAGGTGCTTGTTATCTTTGGCGCTAACAACGGACTCCTCGATGGTGCTGTTGTTGAGAAAATTAAGGAGCTTGAAAAGACCTTCCTCTCCTACATTGACCAGGAGGCACCTGACCTTATTCCTGGCGTAGCTTCAAGCCGCGACCTTTCTGACGATGTGCAGGCAAAGATGAAGGAGCTTATTGCATCATTCATGAGCACGCACACCGCGCTCTACACTGCATAACATCGTCATAGACTATTTCCATGGCTGGACTCAAACAAATTAAAGCGAAAATAAAAGCAACCGATCGTACCCGCAAGGTGACGAAGGCTATGGAAGCTGTGTCTGCGGTGAAGATGCGTAAGAGCCAAGAGCGCGCACTTTTGGGCCGCCCGTATGCTCATGCGGCGCTTTCCATTCTTTCACGTGTGGCACCTTCACTTTTGAAGAGCAAACACCCACTCACGGAGTACCGAAGCGGCACAAGAACGCTCGTGGTGCTCGTGACCAGCGATAAAGGTCTTGCAGGTAACTTAAACGGTGCGGTGCTAAAGGAAGCACTCCGCGCAATTTCTGCACTTCCCACAGAAGACGTTTCGTTTATCTGTTTGGGTAAGCGTGGCTACGAGTTTTTTGCGAAGCGCGGGTACCGCGTGCTCTCGCACCGTATGAACCTTCGTGATGACGTTTCGATAGACGACCTCGCTGTGCTTTCTGACGAAGCGGTGCAGTATTTCACTCAGGGTGCGTGCGACCGCGTTCTTGTGGTGCACCAGAACTTTAAATCAACATTTGAACAAGTACCCACCACCATTGGAGTTTTGCCACTTAATGCTGAAGTACTTGAAACAGTAGTCGCGGGCATTGTGCCCAAGACAGGGAAGTACTCAGGTACAAGCGATGAACCTGCACCTGCTGCGTACACGATTGAGCCTGGTGAAGATACTGTACTTGCAGACCTTCTTCCTCGCTTGGTACGAGTCATCCTCTACCACGCCATGATGGAAGCAAAGGCATCTGAACATTCGGCACGTATGGTTGCCATGAAGAATGCCTCAGACAAAGCAAAGGACGTTTCGAAGTCGCTCAATCTCGTCTACAACAAAGCACGGCAGGCCGCCATTACACGAGAAGTGTCTGAAATTACCGGAGGTATCGAAGCCATGGCACAAGCAGAGTAGCGTTTATATTATTCATCCACATTCATTCAATTAATAAAATCATTATGAGCACCACATCATCAAACAAGGGTACCATCAAGCAGATCATCGGTCCGGTTGTCGACGTTCACTTCAAGGATGGCGTACCAAACTTGAAGAACGCACTTACCATCACCCGCGACGACGGCTCTTTGGTGACGCTTGAGGTTGCGCAGCACGTTGGCCTCGACCGTGTGCGTGCGATTGCGATGGATGATACGCAGGGTCTCATGCGCGACATGGTGGTAACCGACACCGGTGCTGCTATCTCTGTTCCTGTGGGTGAAAAGGCGCTTGGTCGCCTCATGAATGTGCTTGGAAAGACGCTCGACGGTAAGGGTGAAATTGAAGGAGCGCCGATGCTTCCTATTCACCGTGAAGCTCCCCACTTCACCGAGCAGGCAACGAAGACTGAGGTCTTTGAGACGGGCATCAAGGCGGTGGACCTCATGGCTCCTTTCATTAAGGGAGGTAAGGTTGGTCTTTTTGGAGGCGCCGGTGTGGGAAAGACCGTGCTCATCCAGGAGCTCATCCGTAACGTTGCAACAGAACACGGTGGCTACTCAGTGTTTGCTGGTGTAGGTGAACGCGTGCGCGAAGGCAACGACCTCTATCACGAAATGGCAGACTCAGGCGTGCTTGCCAAGACTGCTCTTGTGTTTGGTCAGATGAACGAGGTGCCTGGTGCTCGCGCACGTGTGGGCCTTACCGGCCTCACCATGGCTGAGTACTTCCGTGACAACGGAGGTAAGGACGTGCTCTTCTTCATGGACAACGTGTTCCGCTTTACTCAGGCAGGCCAGGAAGTGTCATCACTCCTTGGTCGTGTATCGTCTGCAGTGGGCTACCAGCCAACGCTTGCTGAGGAGATGGGTCAGATGCAGGAACGCATCACCTCAACCACGAAGGGCTCAATTACTTCCGTACAGGCAGTGTACGTGCCAGCAGACGACCTCACCGACCCAGCACCTGCAACGACCTTCTCGCACCTCGACTCGACCGTGACACTTTCTCGTCAGCTCGCCTCACTTGGTATTTACCCTGCGATTGACCCACTTGATTCACGCTCTGCAGCGCTCGACCCGTATGTGGTGGGTGAAGAACACTACCGCGTTGCTTCTGAAACCAAGCAGCTCCTCCAGCGTTACAAAGATCTTCAGGACATCATTGCCATCTTGGGTATTGAAGAACTTTCTGATGCAGACAAGCTCATCGTAAACCGCGCACGTAAGATCCAGCGTTTCCTCTCACAGCCGTTCTTCGTCGGTGAAGTGTTCACGGGTACTCCCGGTGCGTACGTACCGCTTGCAGAAACAGTGCGTGGCTTCCGCGAGATATTGGAAGGAAAGCATGATGATAAGCCCGAATCAGCATTCTACATGAAGGGCACCATCGACGAGGTAACAGGGTAAGAATGAGAGCGTTCCGAGCCAATTCACTACTACAGCTACTTTTTACTGCTGTTATCGTATCCCTTTTTGAGGTTTGGCTTCTTTTGAAGGGTCTCACGATCTTATTTGATGGCTACGCGTTAGAGTGGTACTCACTTCTACTTGGCGACCCAGTTGAGGGACTTATGAAATTCTTCATATTTGCCACTCTTCCATTCCTCGCAGGTATACAGGGTTTCAAAATGATAGGTGCACTGCGCGACGGTGCATGGATAAGGTCAGAAGTTGATTCAACGGCACTCTGGAATTTGTTGAGGCAACTCTATGCGTATACGGCTGTGGCGCTCATCGCACTACCATGCATCGTGCTTTATAAAGTCGTCTTATTCGTGATGCACACTTCATAAACTATATGAAAACTTTTAAACTCATCATTACCAAAATCGATAGCCCTATCTTTGATGGCGACGCTGTTTCCGTTACCATTCCTGGCGAGGAGGGAGAGATGACCGTGCTCGCAGGACACGAAGCACTCATTACACGCTTGAAGCCTGGTACCATTACGGTGCAAGCAGAAGCAGGGAAGAGTACACATGAAGTTGGATCTGGTGTTGTTGAAATTGCGAACAACATTGTGACGGTGTTGCTGTAGAGTTCCTGACACTTTGTATATAAAAACCCCGACTTGGCGAGTCGGGGTTTGTTGTCTATGCAATCCTTAGGGCGCTATCTACGGAGGCATACTTTGATGTCTTGGAGATCCCACTGCAGTGATGGTGCATTGTCCCTGTCAGTACACACTGAGCCACGGCAGGTTTGCCACTCATTTTCTTGAAGATTGAGATAGGCTTTCCCGTGCATGTCGAGCATATAGATGTGGTACCAGAACGCTTCTATGAGTGTCATGCGGTGGTCGAAGCGTCCTGAACGGATGAGCTCACCACTCTCTTCACTCACATGAGGTCGTACGAAGCAGCTGTATGAGCCAATGTCCGTAGTACGCTCGTGAACACTCACAAGGTCGGAAAGTTGGTGGGTGATCCACACACGGGTCTTTCCCGCACCCTCATCTGTTCCTTCTGACACTGGGGCAATGGCCGCCAAAATGCCGTACTTAGAGAGCACCCTTGTGAAGATCTCGCACACAGTATTAGAGTCTGCTATTTTAGGCACCACTACTTGCATATAGGCGTCGTCTTGCTTGGGGTATGCAATGAATAGGTCGCTTGGGTCAAAAGCGACGTTATGCTTTGTGAAAAGAGCTTCCCAGTGTGCGAGTTCTGTACGGGGGTTTGTTTGGGTGATCATCAGCTTCTCCTTGTTCTGTCTGTGTTATACCACAGTGGCTTCTTTTGGCAACTATACACAGGGAGGGGCATCAGCGTACTCTTGCAGTGTATACTTTTTATATGGAAACTATACTTACAACCGCACAGGTGCTTTTTTCTTTGTTTACTTCGCTTGCAGTAGGTGGCTCGACGCTTGCGGTTCTGAGTGTGCTCCATGCGTTTAAGGACGGCGCACTCGATGCTTCGGAGCGCAGCATGCTCGGTGTCATCTACTTCGTGCTTCGTGTGGCTATGGGCGCACTTCTCGTACTCGCGGTGTTTCTGTGGTGGATGGGTGGTGCGCCATTTACGGCACCACTTTCAGGCTTTGCGTGTGCGGCGTTTACCATGCTTGGCGTGTTGTATGTAAATGCACTTTTAATGACACTTCACTACATGCCGTTTAAGATCGGACCAGCGATTCAGGCGGGGGCGTGGTACACACTCGGTAGTGGTGCTGCGCTTATGGGAGCAGGGGTGCGTGTGTCGTACACGATGTACATAGTGCTGTATCTGATACTTGTCCTCGTATTCGCGGCGGTGATTAGCGGATATATGAAGTATTACGTACAAAAAGCGGGGTAGTGACACCACAAAAGCCGCACGCTCTGCGTGCGGCTTTTGTGGTGTGCTGCTTAACGCTGAGTGATGCGCGTGAGTGCACCCGTAAGTGTGCGCCACAGGAAGCGGAAGACTGTGGAGATCACACCATGCGTCCCATCACGTTTTCGTTTTTCTGCGCGATAGAAGAGCGCAGGAATGAAAATGAGGGTGAGAATCATCGCGAAGGTGAGGCCGTACATAATGGCATAGGCGAGCGGGCTCCAGAAGTCTGAAATACGCGAGAGCGGAATCATCCCAAGAACCGTGGTGATGGTCGTAAGGAAGATGGGGCGAAGGCGTGTGGTTGAGGCAAAGACCACGGTGTCGATGAGCGGCTCGTCGGTACGTGTCTTTTGATATACCAAGAGTGAATCCATGAGGATGATGGCGTGGTTAATTATCACGCCTGCAAGCGCAACAATACCGAGGAGTGAGGTGAATGAAAGGGGTTCACGCATGATGGCAAGACCCGCAAATACACCGATGAGGGAGAGCGGCACGGTGGCGAGAAGATAGAGTGAGTAGCGAAGTGAATTGAATGCAAGCACCAAGATAGCGAGCATCAATACCAGACCTGCAATGAGCGCGAAGAACATCTCGGTAAACGAGCGGTTAACGTCTTCTGTTTCACCGCCATACGAAATGCTCATGTCGCTCGTGAGCGCAAGCTCATCCTCGCGCGCCTTAAAGGCGGCCACCACTTCCGGCACAGTAATTTCGGGTGTGGTGTATCCAGAAACACTCTCAACACGACGGCCATTTTCATGTGCGATAGACGTATTTGAAGGCTCAATGCTGTCTTCGAGTACAGAGCCAAGAAGTACAGTGCCATTTCGTGTAGCAAGGGTAATGTTCTTGAGTGCGTCTACTGAAACGTTGGTTGTTTCGGTAGGGTCGGTGTAGCGAGGGTCAAGCGCGAGCTTTACCACCACCTCCACATCGCTGCCCTCTGAGCGTATTTTTGTGGCTGCAGAGCCGTACACCGCGGTGCGCAGTGTCCCGGCAATGTCGCGCGACGTGAGGCCGAGCGCCGAAGCTTTCGCAGAATCTACACGAAACACAAATTCTGTTCCCAAGTTTTTCGTGGAGGCGACAATGTCTGTTGTGCCCGGGATAGTCTCGAGGATGCCTTGGGCGCGTTCTGCAACCTTGCCGAGCTCTCCGAGGTCGTCACCGAAGAACTTGATAGCGATTGGAGCGCCACCGGGAGGGCCGTTCTCTTGCTCAACCACACGAACGTCAACGTCTGTGATAGTCGAAAGTGCGGCGCGAAGCTCTTTCACCACCTCGCTTGAGGTCTGCTCACGCTCCTCCTTAAGTTCAACCGTGATGTTGCCGAACGTGCCACCGCTTGTGCCTCCACCCATGTCACCGGTAAATGCGGAGCCTGCTCCTGCGGTTGAGGTAAATGACTTCACGTAATCCTCTTCATAGAGCACTTCTTCAATACTGCGAAGTGCGAGGTCGGTTTCTGCGAGTGGTGTACCGCGCTTTGCTTCTACTTCAAGGTAGATGTAGTTCACGTCCTCACCAGGGAAAAACGACGTTTTCACAATGCCAAGCACAGGGAGTGAGAACGCAGCTATAAGCCCGATGATGAGAGAGGAGATAAACACATTCTGAGCGAAACGATTTTGAAGGAATGCGCGCAACTTACTGCCATACCATTCTTGCGCTCTGTGCGACATTGCTTCCTGCATTTCTTCGAGACGGTTTGCAGAAGTTGGTTTGGTAATTTTGATGGCAATAAGTGGCACCAAACCAAGCGCAACGAAAATCGATGCGAGGAGCACGAATATGATGGTGAAGGGAATGGACTTGATGAATTCCCCGACAATGCCTGAGATGAAAAAGAGAGGGGCAAACACGGCGATGGTGGTGAAGGTACCGCCGATGAGTGGCCATGCGTACTCCGTGATAGCAGCATGTGCCGCATCAAGCGAGCTTCCTTTGGCACGCATTCGTGTGTGAATGGCTTCAGTGACCACAATGCCAGAGTCCACCAAGATGCCCACAGCGAGAATGAGTGAAAAAAGTGAAACGAAGTTGATGGTATTTCCACTGACAAGGAGTGCAATGAACGCAATCACAAACGAGAGGGGAATGGAGAGCCCCGCAACCAAGGACTCGCGCCAGCCTATGGTGAGCAAGAGCGACACCATAACGAGAGCGACGGTTTCAAGTCCGGCGGTAATGAGCTCTTTGAGATCCTTCTGCACGTCCTTTCCGAGGTCGAGCGAGACCAGCGTCTCAGAGTTTTCGAGAAGTCCGCCTTCTTCTTTCAGCTCCTCGATGCGTGCACGCACACTGGCTGCGGTGGCAGTTACGTCTCCACCTGAGCGCTTATAGATGTTGAATGTAGCTGCGTTCTCTGCAACGTTGCCGTCAACAGCAACTCGAGAAATGGTAGTGGCGCGCTCGACGCCAGTTGAGATGGTGGCTACGTCACGTACTAAAATTGGCTTACCATCAACCGAAGCAATCGCGATATCACGCACTGCCTCAGGATCGGTAATATCTCCTTCATACTGAAGTGCATACTCTACGTTTCCTGTGGTGATGGTACCAATAGGGAGCGTAGCATTCGCTGCTGCGATGCCGCCTATCACATCCTGAAGCGAAAGGTTGTATCCAAGAAGTGAAGCAGGGTTGACCACAACTTGTACCTCGCGCTTACGAATACCCGACACATCCACTCGAGACACCCCCGAGACTTCTTCGAGCTCTCGCTCAATCTGCTCCGCGAAGTTGGTGAATTCTGAGGGGAGAACATCGGTGGAAACCGAAAGCACTATCACCGGCTGATCGGCAAAGTTTACCTTAATGACACGTGGGTCATTCGCATCGTCAGGTAAGTCTGGCTTCGCCGTATCAACAGCGTCTTTAAGTTCATCGATTGACTTATCAACATCAGCACTGGCACTAAATTCAACCGTGACCATTGAGATACCACTGCGCGACTGTGATGTGACTTTTGAAACATTATCGAGATTATCGGTTGCGTCTTCGATTTTGTTTGTGACGAGCTCCTCTACGTCAGCTGCTGATGCACCCGGGAAGGGAGTGGAGATGATGCCGATAGGTACAATTACTTCAGGTGCAGATTCCTTCGGAATGACAATAACCGAATAGGCGCCGGCACAGAGAAGCGCGCCCATGAGAAGCCAGGTGAACTGCTGCTTCTGCAGAAAGAAATTCCAAAGAGAATGCATAATGATGAATTGAGATTATAGCGGCACTTACTTCACTTCTACGTTCTCACCGTCGCGAAGGCCACGTGCATCCGTAACAATTTTCATTGAAGGTGTGACACCGTCCGTTACCACCACAGAGTCGCCGCGAATTGCACCGAGCGTCACCTTATGTGAGATGAGTGTGCTTTCTTCCGACACGGTAAAGACCACGGCACCATCTGGTGTCATTTTAAGTGCAACAATGGGGAGCTCAATGACAGTTGACGCCGCTTCCGACACGACGGTATCGGCGAGAAGTGATACCGTGACCGACTGACCGTTAGTGAGTGTGCCGCCTTGATTATCGATACCAATACGCATTTCAATTTTCTTGGTCACGGGGTCGATAGCACTCGCGAGCGCTGTCACGACGCCAGGAACGCTCTGTTCAACCAGCACTTTTGACCCAACCGCGATGGTTCGCGCATCTTCGTCGGTGACGTAGGTCACAATTTCAAGTGCTCCTTCGCTTGAAATGATTGCTGCAGGTGTCCCCATACTGACTGCCGTACCCTCTTTGAGAGTAAGTGACTGGACTGTTCCTGAAATAGGCGAGCGAACAATGGTTTTTTCAAGATTCGCCTGTGCAAGGCGAAGAGAGCCGAGCGCTTGCTTAATCTGAGCACCAGAGGCTGAAGGTCCCGTACTGCTTCCAGCAATTTTTGCTTGTGCCACTGCATTTTCAGATGCAATAAGCGCCTGACGAGCCTGTGAGATTGCGGCGAGTGTGCCGTCCGCCTGCGCGCGGGCTGCGGTAAGACCTGCTCCTATGCCAGCAAGTTGTGGTGGAAGGTTTGTATCATCAGCGTAGAGATTCGAAAGATCAGCAAGGAAGATACTCACACGCTTAGAGGTTTGTTCGGCAGCATCGAGGTCTGCCGTGCGTGAATCATCAGTAGCAGTTTTCCATGCATCAAGGAGAGCGCCGATCTGCGTGCGCTCGGTAGTTATAGCGGTCGCGCGACCCTTGCCGTCGATAAGAAGACCGGGAAAGGCGCTCGTTGGGTCGCTAAAGAGAGTATCGATAGTATTACGGAGCACACCATCAATGGTGGTGAAAGAAGAGCGGTAGGTGTTCTGCGCACTTGTCTTTGCTTCAGAAAGAGAACGTTCAGCTGCAACAAGTGAGGTGTTGCCTGAGGATGCGCCGGCAAGTGCTCCTTCATAGGCACCTTGTGCCTGAAGCACCACCGCTCGCTCGCGACTGTTTTCTATGGAAGCTAGAACTGCTCCTGCGCGAACCGTGTCGCCTAAGCCCACGGCAACATTCGTGACGCGTCCCCCAGCTTCAGTGACGAGACGGGCCTCGCGTGTTGCCTCCACCGTACCAAGCACCGTAAGAGAAGTTCCGGTGCCCATCATGTCATTCACGTTCATCACATTCACCAAAGGAAGTGCTGGAGTGGTAACCTGTGGCGCTTCCTCTGTGCCCAGCATTTTGTAGCCACCCACTGCAGCAAGGGCAGCGATGAGTGCGAGTACGATAATAACCGTGCGTTTGCCGTACCAGGCAACAAGGCGAGCAAAAATGGAGCGAATGAAATGCATACAAATGATACTACTAAAATAATGCAGTATTCTACACTTAAAATTAGTATAAGTCAATGTATAGTGTATAGTGACTCTCCCAGGTTTGGGAGCGACAAAAGTCGCCCTTCCTTGTACAATGTCCGGGTTATGTTCAAGAATTTCATCATGAAAAAGATGCTTCAGTCACAGACGAAGCATCTCCCCAAAGACCAACAGGAAATGATTCTCTCGATGCTCGAGAAGGACCCCAAACTTTTTGAAACAATTGCGCTTGAGATGCAAGCTGAGATGAAGAAGGGCAAAGGGCAGCTTTCCGCAGCGATGGCCGTACTTCCAAAGTACAAAGACCGTCTCGCCGTTCTGAAACAAGGCACAAAGAAATAGTCCTACCCTTTTGTTCTTTCCTATGTCTACACAAAAATGCATTCTGATCATTCAAGGTAATCCCGACACTGCAAGCTTCACCGCTTCGCTTGCTGATACGTACGAAGAGGGAGCAAAGAGTGCAGGTCATAGCGTGACACGCGTCAACCTTTCAGAGCTCAATTTCGACCCTATACTTCGAAAGGGGTATAAAGAGATTCAACCGCTAGAGCCTGACCTTATGGTACTGCAAGATGCGTGGCGCAACGCTGACCACGTGGTCATTCTCTACCCAAATTGGTGGTGTACCATGCCCGCCCTTCTTAAGGGAATGTTTGACCGTATGTTTTTGCCCGGCTTCGCGTTTAATTTCGATACGCAGTCGAAGTCGTGCGTGCAGCGACTCTGCGGGAAGACGGCGCGCGTCATTGTGGTTGCGGGGACTCATAGCCCATTCATGACATGGCTAAAATACGGTGACTACACCAACGAAATACAGTACGGCATTCTTGGCTTTGCCGGTATGAAAGTAAAGGTCACTGCCTTTGGCCCTGGCGACAAAGTTTCTGAAGCGAGACGTGCTAAGTGGCGCGAGAAGGTACGGAAGCTTGGTGTGAAAGGTCGGTAGTATACTCACGATACACACCCCTGTTTTGCTTTGCAAAACAGGGGTGTGTATCGTGAGTATAAGTTCAAAGGGAGACGAAAAATGGAAGCACTTGAGCAAGACTTTCGATATGACGATGGTGACGGCGGCACAGTCTACAATGCGGATGCCGACGGTGGTACCGTTATGGTCAGCCGCAAGCCGATTCTCATCGTCTAACATCTCGCAGAAGCCCGCATGGCACCGTGCGGGCTTTTTTTTATATTTATGCAAGCGCAACTCTTAAAGACGGACTTTGAATTTGTACCTTAATTCAAGACTGTGATACTCTGAGAAAGTACTGCTCATAAGAAAGGACACACTAATGCCGCATGGTTGGATTGATGATGACTTCGATGATGTCGAAGAGGAGCCAGTGACTCCATCACTGACACTCCTCCGAGGTATCAACGGTAACATACTGCTCACACAGTAGTGTCATCTCATATGCCTATCGAAGGATAGAAGAAGAGTCCGCATGCACCATGCGGGCTTTATTTTAATGCATTTTTACTGCATACTAGTTTCCGATGTTCACGCATACACTCGCTTCATTACTCGCTACAGCAACACTCATTGCCACAGCGATTTTTTCTATTTTTCTGGGAAAAGTATTCTTCTTTGACCCATCGCCCTATGACTACCACGTAATAATGGTGTCCGGAGTGATTTCGTTGGTAGGGTGGGTGGTGGGTCTTGCGATATCAGCACGGCTTCGGGAACAATTTTTTGACAGTATTGTGACTGTCCTTTCTTCTGGGCATAACTTGTAGTTGCATCACACTAAGGAGAAAGTCGCTAGTTACTCATCATCACTAATATATGTCCACCACAAGGGTATTTCTATTTTACTAATTCGTTTCACTCATAACTAAAATATGTCATTAAGTGTAGGAATCGTCGGTTTGCCAAATGTGGGGAAGTCCACGCTTTTTAATGCGCTCACGAAGAAGAGTGTGCCTGCAGAGAACTATCCGTTTTGTACTATTGACCCTTCTGTTGGAGTGGTTGCGGTGCCGGACCCACGCCTCGCCACTCTTTCTCGTATTTCAGGTTCTGAAAAAATCATCCCTGCCATTGTGGAGTTCGTTGATATTGCAGGTCTCGTGAAAGGTGCAGCGGAAGGTGAAGGGTTGGGTAACCAGTTTCTTGCACACATCCGCGAGACCGACATGATTGCGGAAGTCGTGCGAATTTTTGAAGACGAGAACGTCATCCACGTATCAGGGCGCATTGACCCTATGGATGATATTGGGGTCATTAACCTCGAGCTCATTATGGCCGACTTTGAAACGGTAGCGAAGCGTTTAGGGAACGTGGAGCGAGATGCAAAGCGAGGAGATAAGACCGCAATCGCTGAGAAAGAAGTGCTTGAAAAGCTTCGTCAACACCTTGAGGCAGGACAGCTCGCCGTGACCTTGCCACTTCCGAAAGAAGAACAAGCATTCATTAAGTCACTACACCTTCTTTCTGCAAAGCCATTCTTGTATGTACTTAACAAGAAGTCGGGTGCGCAAAACCTTGATGAAGTAAACGATGAGCGCTGGCAAGAACTGATGGCATTCATGGAATCATCGAAGTCTGAGTTTGTCGTGGTTGACGCAGGTGTTGAACACGACCTCAAGGACCTTGCAGAAGATGAAAAGACTGAATTCCGCCGTGAGTATGGTTCGCAAGACTCAGGTGTCGATGCACTCATCCGCGCTTCGTACCACCGCCTTGGTCTTATGTCGTACTTTACGACCGGTGAAGTTGAGACTCGCGCATGGACGGTACTGATAGGTGCAACAGGCCCTGAAGCTGGCGCAGCCATTCACACTGACTTTAAAGATAAGTACATCCGCGCTCAGGTTGTTGCATTCGATGACCTTGCACTCGCGGGTTCACTCGCTGCTGCTCGGGAGCAGGGAAAGCTCCGCACTGAAGGGAAGGAGTACATCGTGAAAGACGGCGACGTCATCGAGTTCATGGTGTAGCTCGTTAGAAGGCCTGACTGCTTTGTCGCATACGACGCCGCTCACTCAACATAGATTTAGCTATGTCACCCCAAAGGTACTTGCTTTTCATAGTCGTTCTACCTCTTGAAAAGCTGGCGCTCACTGCGCAATTTGTTTGCTTCGCGCACTCTAAACTTCTTTCTAGACTAAACACGTTTGTGGTGTATGAAAAAGCCGCTCAGTAATGAGCGGCGTTTTGTTAGGGTAGTTCAAAGCGGTTGAGCACATCGATGATATCGCCATGCTTTCCCAATGTTCCTACCACAATATGGGTAGGTTTGAGAGTTTGTGCACGAAGAGTGCGCTCAGCTTTCATGCGGTCATCCTTGCTTAGTGGGTTTTTCAGTCGGGCGAGTGTAATGTGTTGATCGAAAAGCTTGCCTGCACATGAAAACCCATATTTCAAGAGCGTTCGCTCGAGCGTAACCGGTGTGCGCGCATCACGCAGTTTCTGTGCGTGGTACGGCATCATGTGGCCAAGAGATAGGTCGCCCACCGCTTCACAGACATCCTCATGGAGTTTCGAAAGCATTGAGTGCGGCTTTGCACACCAGAATATATTGCCACCTTCCCGCACACGAAGTTGTGTCTCCATCGGCAACGCGTCGAGCGAGCATTTTTCCACCACCTCGCGTGTGAGCTCACAGAGTTCTGCAAGGTTACGTGAAGGTATCCGCCCTTGGTAGAGCGTGATGTGTGGCGTGCGTGCACCATCGAGCATGTAGGCAAGTGGCACATCTTTGCCAATTTTACGTGCGAGTGCATAACACACAGCGCGAAGTGTCCCGGTAACCTCTAAAGCCACGTCAACGTCTATCAACTCTTTCGTCATTTTGAAGTACCTCTTTCCAGTAGCTGATGGGAATTAGCGTGAATGTTCGATGTGACCTATGGGCACAAACGAACTTTCGCAAATTCTAATCCAGACATACGATTTGTCTGGACCAACCCATTCAGGCTTAAGTACATTTGCATTGAAAATCTGCTCAGCGATTCCCGCACAGATGTCTTCCTTTTTATCAATGCGCCAGCGGTCCTTCCCCGTACCAGTATCAACTTCGATACTAATCGGCATGTAGTTAATATCGAGCGGCCCAATGTCGCGTACTCGGACTTCTACTTCTCCAGGTCCAACATTAAGGATGACTCGTGTCACGAGCTCCACAACATCACGAATGGATATTGCCTCCTCGTCACTGATCAACGTGGGGTGTCGCCATATGGTTGCAAGTGGCATACTTTTTATCTCCTTCTACTTTTCTCAACGATCAGAGCCAAAAGGACAATACAACAAGAAGGGTCATATGTCCATACATTTTTCTTTACCAAAGGCTGTTTCTCCTGCATAATTCAGCTATGGAAAACAACAAACCACGTGACTTCTTTTTGCATGTCACCACGTTCACCGTGCTCTACTTTATTGCGATTGCGCTCGTGACCCTGCTGTTTACCCTCATCGACTATCGTTTCCCCGATATGCTTTCGGGCTACTACAGTGACCCGTACTCCGGCCCCGTGCGCTTCGGTATTGCAGCACTCATCATTCTCTCGCCCCTTTTTGTGTACCTTATGAAGCGTATTCAAAGTGAAACGCGCCGTATGCCAGAGCGGGCCAACCTTGGCGTGCGCAAGTGGCTCACCTACATCACGCTCTTCATTGCTGGGTTTACCGCCCTTGGAGACGCTATCACGCTCCTCTACTCCTTCTTGGGAGGTGCACTCGCCGCGCCCTTTATGCTCAAAGCGCTTACTCTCTTTGCCGTTGCCGGTTCTGCATTTGCCTATTTTTTCCTCGACCTTAAAGGTTTCTGGCTTGAACGCAAGGAAGAATCGAACTATGCAGCTATCGGTTTTGTCACCCTTATCCTTTCTTCCGTTGTGCTTGGCTTTTACGTGATGGGGAGCCCCGCGACACAGCGCGACCTCCGCCTCGACGAGGAGCGTCGTATGCACCTGGAGCAGATACAATCGCAAGTGGTGACCTACTGGCAGAACAATGAAGTACTTCCTGTGGAAATTGAAAAACTCAATAATCCGCTCCAGTATTTCACCCTTCCCACCGACCCTGAAACTGGTAAGTCGTACACCTATGCCACCACGAGTGCAACCAGCTTTGAACTCTGTGCGACGTTCGCTCGCGCATCTTCTTTTGAGCGAAGCGGCGAGTACTATCCTGTGATGCAAGGCCTCAAGAATGCTGACAACTGGAAGCACGAAGCAGGAAACGTATGCTTTGCACGTGAGATAGACACCGACCTCATAAAGCCCGTGAACGCCGGCACGCTACCAACCAAAGAAATCTTCCTTAACTAACCGCACTACTCATGGCTACGCGTTTCGACCATCAAGCATTTGAAAAGAAGTGGCAGGACCGCTGGGAGGCTTCGGGTATCTACAAGGTAGAAACGCCGAGCGCTGATGCCGAAAAGAAATTCATACTCACTGAGTTTCCATACCCCTCAGGAAACCTCCACATCGGCCACTGGTATGCATTTGCCGTGCCCGACATCTATGTGCGCACTTTGCGTATGCAAGGGAAGCAGGTGCTCTATCCGGTAGGGTTCGACTCGTTTGGCCTTCCTGCTGAAAACGCCGCCATTAAACGCAAGCTTGACCCAAAGGTATGGACCTACGAAAACATTGCGTACATGCAAAACCAGCTCAAGAGCATGGGTAATGCGTACGACTGGTCGCGCCTTGTCATCACCTCAAACCCCGAGTACTACCGCTGGACACAGTGGATTTTCCTCGAACTTTTCAAAAGCGACATTGCGTATCGCGGCGTCGGTATCGTAAATTGGTGCCCGTCCTGCAACACCGTACTCGCCAACGAGCAAGTGGTTGATGGGAAATGTGAGCGTTCGGGCGATGTAGTAGAACTTCGTGAGATGCCCGAGTGGAAACTCCGTATCACAAAGTATGCGGATAGACTGACAGACGACCTCACGCCACTTCCGTGGCCGGAGTTCATCAAAGACCTCCAGCGCAATTGGATTGGACGTTCAGAGGGCGCAGAGATAGACTTCACGCTTTCTACTGGCGACACACTCACGGTGTTTACCACTCGCCCCGATACGCTGTATGGAGCAACATTCTGCGTGATGGCTCCCGAGCACAAACTCCTTGAAACGCTGAAGCCCCACATCACCAACGGGGATGAAGTTGTTGCATACCAAAAGGTTGCTTCGCAAAAAGACGAGATTGAGCGCACCGATGCAGGGAAGGAGAAAACAGGTGTGAAGCTTGAGGGCATTACGGCAACCAACCCCGCTACGGGCGAGCAGATTCCCGTATTCATCGCCGACTACATCCTCGCTCGCTACGGCACGGGCGCCATCATGGCCGTGCCCGCGCATGACGAGCGCGACAATGCGTTTGCGAAGAAGTACGGAATTAAAATTCGACAAGTCACTGCTACGCATTTCATCAAGAGGAACGACACAGAAAGAATCAGGCAAGGTGTTTATGGTCTTATTTCAAAAAATTCCAAATATCTCATCCAACACTTTACGAAAGCCGACTTTTATTGGCTACCAGGCGGTGGTTTGGATGAAGGTGAGACCGAGGTAGAGGGACTTATACGAGAACTAAACGAAGAAACAAGCTACAGTGACTTTGCAGTAAAACAGAAAATTTCTATTGCGTATGTAGATACAATTTCCTCATCTACAAATGAAGTAATTCGAAACCAATCGAATGTTTACTTAGTAGAACTTACTTCTGAGGAACATTCTCCTGCGTCACTTACAGAAACAGAAATTCAGTATGAAATTGAATCTCTATGGCTCACCAGAGAAGCAATTCAGAAGCTTGAATCCAAATTTGAACCAGAGAGAATCCAGCTTATTCTTGAAGCAATTTCAGCAGTCGAAGGTACCGTAAAAACATCGCCCGGGTCACTGGTGAACTCCGGCGAGTTTAATGGAATGGATTCAGAGGAGGCGAAAGACGCCATTATTGCAAAAGTGGGCGGGCGGAAGACTTCAACCTACAAACTCCGCGATTGGTCTATTAGCCGCCAGAGGTACTGGGGTGTGCCGATTCCTATTGTGTATGACCCACAAGGGAATGCACATGCAGTGCCAGCGGAGCACTTGCCGTGGGTACTTCCAACTGACGTTGACGTAACTCCAACAGGAGAACCGCCACTTGCGAAATCGGTTGAGCTAAAAGAACGCACCGAGCGACTCTTCGGTGCCGGATGGACGCCCGAAGTTGAAACGATGGATACGTTCATGTGTTCTTCATGGTACTTCATGCGGTACACCGACCCACAGAATGAAACGGCTTTTGCAAGTCACGAAATGCAGAAGGCGTGGCTACCTATCGACATCTACTTTGGTGGCTCTGAGCATACCACCATGCACCTTCTCTACTCGCGCTTTATGCAGAAGGCGCTCTTTGACCTCGGACACACACCAGTTGAAGAGCCATACCGCATCCGCATCAACCGCGGGCTCGTGCTTGGCCCCGATGGCAATAAAATGTCGAAGTCGAAGGGAAATGTGATTGACCCCGACGAGCAGGTGGCGCGCCTTGGTGCCGACACGGTGAAGATGTACCTCGCCTTTATGGGTCCGTATGGCACGCCGCAGAACTACCCGTGGGACATGGGAGGCATAGCTGGCCTTCGCCGCTTCCTCGAGCGAGTGTACGACCTTCACGAGAAAGTGCGAGATGACGCACCCCAAGAAACAACGAAGCTTCTCCACAAGACAATCGTAAAACTGACGAGCGATATAGAAAACTTTAAGTTCAACACCGCCATTAGTGCGCTTATGGTGTTTATAAACGCTGCGGAGAAAGATGGGCTTACTTCAGCGGACTACACGACCTTCCTTCGCCTCCTTGCACCATTTGCACCCCACCTCACTGAAGAGCTCTGGGAGAAAATTGGCATTACCACCTCTGTACACACAGAGGCGTGGCCCGTAGCCGATCCCGCTCTCCTCACTGAGGAGGAAGTCACCCTGGGGGTACAGATTAACGGCAAGATGCGCGAGACCATCGTGGTGCCGCATAATGCCGATGAATCAGCAGTCCTTGCTATAGCTTATGCGCACGAGGGTGTAGTAAAACGCCTCGACGGGGAGGAGATTACGAAGGTCATTTTTGTACAGAACCGTGTCCTTAATCTCATCGTTACACCGAAGGGGTAGTGGATGGCTTGACGACACAAGATTGCCGTGATACAAAGGTGATGCAAACCATTTATAAGAAATAGGTCAAGAGGAAGAATCCCTTATGGTAAAGGTAAGTTTCAAACCAAAACAAGTCACAAAAAAGCTCCTCTCGGTGCTTCCTGACCGTGCTCGCGATGTGCTCACCAAACGTTACGGACTCGGCACAGAAAGCGACACCCAGACACTTGAGTCTATAGGCCAGACCTATGGTATTACGCGTGAGCGCGTACGCCAGATTGAGAACTACGGTATCACCACGATTCAAAAGTCTGATGCCTACCAAGAATGCGCGAGCGCATTTACTGAACTCCGCGGTGTGGTAGAAGACATGGGCGGTGTCGTCACTGAGCGTGAACTCCTCGAAAACCTTGCAAAAGATGAGTCGAGTCAGAATCACTTCTTCTTCATTCTCGTTATTGGGGCTGAATTCATGAAGCACAAGGAAGACGAACACTTCACCCATCGCTGGAGTGTGTCTCAGGGCTCAACAGACTCTATTGAGTCTGCGCTCAAGAAGCTTCATAAGTCCATCTCTGAAGACGACCTCATTCCTGAACAGGAACTCATCACCAAGCTCGAATCAGCACTCGATGCTGAGTCGGTCACTGCCAAGGATGGTGAAACACTTCTTCGCTGGCTCGCACTCTCTCGTGTGCTCGGTCGCAACCCGCTCGGTGAATGGGGTGTTGCCACTTCATCAAACGTACGTGCAAAGGGTATCCGCGACTTCGCCTACCTTGCCGTAAAGCGCCACGGCTCACCAATGCACTTCCGCGAAGTTGCTGAACAGATTGAAAATCTCTTTGGTAAGAGCGCACACATCGCTACCTGCCACAACGAGCTCATCAAAGACAACCGTTTTGTCCTCGTTGGTCGTGGGCTCTACGCCCTCACTGAATGGGGCTACACTGCAGGCGTGGTGAAGGATGTACTCCAGGAAATCATCAAGAAACATGGTCCGCTTACCCGCGAGGAAATCATCGATAAGGTGCGCAAGGAACGCTACGTGAAAGATAACACCATCATCGTTAATCTCCAGGACACCAACATTTTCAAAAAATTGCCGACCGGTGCCTACGCACTCGCCGACTAGCACACACAAAAAGACGGACGCCATGAGGCGTCCGTCTTTTTGTGTGTAGATGCCGGATCCTGACACCTCTCACTATTAGCGCAGATAAGAGCGTAGGGGATATGCAGCACATTTCCGATTTCATGGTGCTAGAATAGTGCTATGTCACATGGCGGTGAATCACCTTTTGGCGTTCGTCACCTCGAAGGGGTGATGGGATGGCTTAAGGGTTTTGGTGTCAACACAGGCGTAGTGCTTGCAGCACTTGGCCTTGGTTTGATGTTCTATCTTTTTTTAGCGTTCGACATCAAGACCAACCGCGTACTCATGTTTATGGTGGCCTCGAGCCCGCTCTGGCTTCCATACCTCTTGTTCTACCTTTGGTTTGAGTCATGGATGTACTACATTCAGACCGACAGTATGATGAAACTCGGGAGAGTTTCACTCGAAATCCTCCTTCCAAAAGACGTGTTTAAGTCGCCTGCAGCGATGGAGACTATCCTGACCCAGCTCTACCAAAAGGCCAGCCCTGACAACCTCTTCGATACCTACTGGGCAGGGAAGAACCCTCCGTATTTTGGTCTTGAGCTTATCTCAACTGAAGGCAACATTCGTTTTATTATCTCTACACCCGCAAAAAAGTACCGCCAGTACATAGAAAACTCTTTCTATGCGCAGTACCCAGGCGTGGAAGTCCGCGAGCTGCCCGTCGACTATACTGCGGCAATACCTTGGGACCCAAAGAACTGGGGATATATGTCAATCCACTTTGGAAAGAAGAAGGCAAACCCACTGCCTATACTCACGTACAAAGACTTCGGCCTCGATGACGATCCAAAAGAAGAATTTAAGCACGACCCAATGAGTACCATGCTCGAGCTCTTAGGTTCACTTGGCCCTGGTGAGCACCTCTGGTTCCAATTTCTCATTAAAATCCACCGTGAAGAAACGTTTGCCACAGGTGCACTCGGTACTGTGCCAGACTGGAAGGCAGACATAAAAGCTGAAATCGAAAAAATATACAAAGACGCAAAGAAGCGTGGCCAAGATGGTGATGAGGAGGCACGTGGCTCAGTGATGCTCACCCCACTCGAGAAAGAAACCGTGGAAGTGCTCGACCGAGCACGCACCAAGTTTCCCTTTATCGTCAATATCCGCGCATTTTATGCAGCAAAACTCGACAACATCGACTACGACCGCATTGGCCAAGCTATTACCACCTTCCAAGCCACAGAAAACCCTGGTCGTAACGGCGTAGGGTACAAGTGGCGTGCAGACTTCGATTGGAATATGTGGCAGGATCCTTCTGGTAAGCGTCGCCTTCACTACAAAATGGAAGAGCTTGAGATGTATAAGTTGCGTGCCTATCATGGCCACAATCACCGCGATACTGGCTCCATCATGACCACCGAAGAGATTGCTACACTGTTCCATCTTCCTGGTGCAACTATCACCACACCGAATCTTTCTCGCATACCTTCAGCACGCGCTGAAGCACCTACTAACCTTCCTACGGCATGAGTGACACGGTGATTCAAAGTGTCGAGAATCCAGACTATGCACCACCATTACACCCCTTCCGTGTACTTTCTGGTGCACTTGCTGCTGTGGTCTGTGCCGGAGCGCTACTGCTTGCGGTAGGGATGCACCTCAACACACCAGCGCCACAGTTTCCGCAAGGTGAAGCAGTGGTGGTGGCTCCCGGGCTTACCGTCGAAGGTATTGCCGCTACACTTAAAGAAGCACACTTGGTGCGCTCAGCTGCATTGTTTAAGTTGTTGGTAGTGGTATCAGGCACGTCTGTCGACCTCAAGGCCGGTTCATATCGTTTTGCGGCACCGCAAAGCACACTTGGTGTCATGGCTGCACTCGTGCGTGGCGAACACGAGCTCCAGCTCGTGGTGGTGACGGTGCCTGAAGGTTCTCGCATCACTGAGATTGACCATATTGCCGCACAAGCACTTCCCACTATCACTCCAGGAAGCATTACCATGCTTGCATCATCACAAGAAGGATATTTATTTCCGGAAACCTATCATGTAGCACCAGACACGACGGCAGCTGAGCTGCTGACCTTGATGCAGCAAACGTACCGTGAACGCTACGACCTCCTGGCGACCACCACTACACAACGTGAGCACGACATCGTAACGATGGCATCGATTTTAGAGCGCGAGGGGAAAACGCCAGAAAGTATGCAAACGATTGCGGGTATTTTATGGAAGCGCATCGAGATGGGTATGCCCCTTCAAGTAGATGCCACACTTGAGTATGAGCGAGGCCTGGGTAGTGCTGAACTCACCCTCGATGATTTACGCACAGATACCCCATACAACACCTATACACGAAAAGGCTTACCTCCCACACCCATTGCAAACCCTGGCTCCGTGGCACTCTCTGCAGCACTTAACCCTACCGCGTCACCGTATTTGTTCTACCTCACTGGTGACGACGGCACATTCCACTACGCAAAGGATTTTGAAGAACACAAACGGAACAAAGAACGCTATATTCGCTAGCAGCACTCTGTTTAATGCTGTGCACACTTGTGGTAGGGTAACGATATGAAAAAGAAGCGTATCCTCGTGGGACTCTCGGGAGGAGTGGATTCGTCAGTTGCGGCACTCCGTCTTTTACACCAAGGTTACGACGTCATTGGTGCCTTTATACGAGTGTGGCACCCACCATTCATCACCTGCAGTGAAGCGGAAGATCGCATCGATGCTATGCGCGTCGCTGCGCACCTACGCATACCATTCATCACGATTGATGCGCGTCGCGAGTACGAACGAGATGTGGCGCAGGTGATGATTGATGAATATAAACAGGGAAGAACACCGAACCCCGACATTCTTTGCAATCGTGTGGTGAAGTTCGGTGCGTTTGAGGAAGCTCGTCGCGCACATGGTGCTGATTTTATTGCCACAGGACATTACGCCCGTGTCGTGCAGAACAACAGTGGTATATACGAACTTCATGCCGCAGTTGATCTCTCAAAGGACCAGAGTTACTTCCTCGCAGGTATTCCTCGTTCAGTGCTGCCGCACGTACTCTTTCCTCTTGGCGAGAGTGCAAAATCTGATATTCGCCGCGAGGCAGCACGTGCAGGGTTGCCAAGTGCCGCGCGCAGAGACAGTCAGGGGATCTGTTTCCTCGGCAAGCTCGACATGCGTGATTTTTTGAAACACTACATACACGAGCATGAAGGTAACGTACTTGATGTCTACGGCAACGTCATCGGTATGCACATGGGTGCCCACTTTTATACCTTTGGCGAACGTCATGGCTTCACTATCACGAACTCGGAGCATCGTCACGTACCGCACTATGTAGTGGCAAAGGACGTGACCAATAATACGCTCACCGTAAGCAACACGCCTCCTGAAGCCCTTCGTGGCGCGAACTTTATGCTCAAGAAGTGGAATCAATTTGTGGATATAGGCACTCCAGACACTACCTTTGATGCAGTGTTTCGCTATCATGGTAAACGCATACCTGCCACCATTGCTCTGATGGGAGAAGAGGGAGTACTGACCGTACAAGACACCAGCATGCTTCCTGCCCCGGGGCAAACCGCGGTGATATATCAGGGTACACAGGTTGTCGGCAGTGGTATCATAATGTAATGAAACCAATTTTCGTGCTAAAAGCCGACCGAAC
Organism: Candidatus Parcubacteria bacterium; assembly: GCA_046050105.1. Taxonomy (GTDB): domain Bacteria; phylum Patescibacteriota; class Minisyncoccia; order Phycocordibacterales; family UBA918; genus JAYQPD01. The sequence goes on along the minus strand of JBJOQE010000011.1, from coordinate 485 downwards.
GCAAGAACTTTTCAAGGAAGTGAAGCTGCGCCAGTCACTTAAAAAAGCCGGGGCTTCGTCGAGCGAAGTGGAACTCATTATGCATAGCATTGAGCGCGAACTACACGACGGCATTGCCACTGAGGTTATTTATCGTCGCGCATTTGAACTTCTGCGTGAGTTGCCTCAGCCCGTCGCTGCGCGCTATTCGCTTCGCCGTGCGCTCTTTGGCTTGGGACCTACTGGTTTTCCATTCGAAGACTACCTCGCGGCGCTCTACACGCACGACGGTTACCGTACCAAAACGCGGGTTGTCGCTCGCGGCAAGTGCACCACCCACGAGCTTGATGTTATTGCATGGAAGCCAGGCGATACAGTGATCGCGGAAGCAAAATTTCACCTCCAACCGGGCACCAAGAGTGACCTACAGGTCGCACTCTACTCCTATGCTCGCTTTCTTGACCTCGAAGCAAAATCACTTCACAAACACGACGACCAAACCAACA
>JBJOQE010000010.1:0-11969 GCA_046050105.1 Candidatus Parcubacteria bacterium | reverse complement strand
GCGACCGCTATGGCACGGCACGCACCAAGGTCGAAATGCGCATCGCTGCCCGCTATCGAAACTAAGAGGATATCAACACTACCCATGCAGAGCTTGGTGGTATACTTTGCGTACGCTTATGAATGAGAAAACTCCTATAAAGTCTTTTGAAGAGCTCGCAGAGGTTGCAAAAATGCGCAACGATATGAGGAACGGTGTTCAGACTCCTTCGACTGACGCTGACAAAGAATCTGATGAAGGTGCACTTGCTGAAGACGAGATTACGGTTCCCGGTCTTTGGAAGTTCATCAACTCACGCCACGTAAAAGAGTACGCAGCTACCACCACAAACAAAGTGCCCCCTGAGGCTAAGGAGGCGTTCGCTTTGTTCGGTAGTTCATATGATGCATTCATAAAAGCACTCCGTGCACATGATGTGATGAAAAAGAAAGGTGAGGAGCTTACCAATGAGTTCGTGAGTGACCTTCAAGTGAAATATCATGATTTTGACGCTGCTTATCATGCACTTACAAAAAAGCTTCCGCCCGCCACATCACCGCAAGAAGCTCTCCGCCAAGGCGTAAATCTTGATAGCATTCGCATTACCTACGGTCCACAGTCGCTGAGCATCGCTGAGGCGAAGCGCGAGCTCAATCAAGGCGTGATGCGTTCCTACGCTGACATGAAAGACGCAGAGCGACGCGGAGTAAACCCTGAAACACTTGCCTCGTATCAAAAAGCATACCGCGAGGTGAGTTCGGAAATTCACAAGATAGAGTCTTTTGGAAAGAGGAAAAGCCCCATTTACCAAAATTCCATTGAGCGATTACAGAGAAAGTATGACGCTTTGGTCTCTGCGGTGCAGGGTCTTGAGGTGGCTCCTGTACCACAGAAGGATGCGATGCTGGATGTCGACCTTGCTCCAGCCACTCCATCATCACGTAGTGACAAAGCACCTCGGGTAAAAGGACTCGACACAGGAGATGTCGCTACTATCGATAGTAGCGACCTTGTTGGTCGCCTCAATGAAGAACCTGCACGCAAGGAAATTCTTAAGCGTCTAGACGAAGTTCTTGGCGACATACAGAAAACACTCAAAGAGCGTGGTCTCAGACCTCGAACCAACAAAGACCTGGATGGCTACGGCACACTTACTGCGAATGCGCGTAAGCTTCGTAAATATGTTTTTGATATTCCCGCAGGAACATTCCAGCGCGAGGACGCAAAGGATGTCTACGAGCTCATGCGTGCAACAGAGGATGGGGTGACGAATGTAAAGGCAGAGATAGAGAAAATCACCCTTTCTCCTTCAACGCCAAAGACACCTGACGCTGCTCTCACACCTCCTGCCGCAGTTGAAAAGCACAACATTGTTTCATTCACTGAAATGAAACAATTGGTAGACACCTACAATGCGCGCATCAGAAATGCTGCGCGAGCGAACCCTCTGGCAATCATCACTGCAGAAGGGTCGCTCTACACTACCGAATACCAACCTCTTCTAGTTACTACCAAGGATCTTTTGAAACGCCTTGAAGAACGTGCGGGAGCAGCTGCAGAGCAAGACCCTGCACTTGAAGGAGAACTTGCCACGTCACTTGAACGACTCAATGAGCTTTCAAGTACTATCGCAACGCAGCTCTTAGACAAATTACCCCCACGGCCAGTAACTACTTCTCCAGCTGAGGCTGTACCACCTGCAGCTGAAGTACCACTGGCCCGCGTCCCTGGCATGCAAGGCCCTGTACAGCCTTCGGAGGCTGCACTCCAAAGCGCCATTAAGAACGGCATGGAAAAGGGAACTCTTGAAACAGCTTCAGCACTTGCGACGCTCCGCGAGAAAAACGAAACCTATAAGAACGCTCGTGCAGCATATGAGAAAGCAATTGACGCGCACTACGGTGCCTATAATTCTGGCACCGGAACATTCTGGGAAAAGACACGCCGTGGCGTAGGGAAGTTCTTTGGTGTTGGCCCGAAGCACACGCCTGAGCTTGATGCACTCTATCACGCCATGAACGATGCTCGTGTCGATTTCTCCAAGTCGCGCTTTGAAGCGATGGATGCACGCATCAAAGGGCGCATTGCGCAGAACGCAGATGACAGTGAGAAGCTCAGCAAATGGAACGAAGGTCTCAAGCGTCGTGAAATTGGCCGCACCATTGCTCGCAGCTCACGTGATCTTATTGAGCGCCAGTACTCTGCCGTTTCAGAACCACAGCAACAAGCCCTCACGGGTATCCGCGCTTGGTGGAACAAAATCCCTGAGGACAAGCGCACCATGATGACCTCTCTTGGTGCGGCAACACTTGGTGCCGGCTTCACTGCGTTAAAAACAAAGGCAGCAATAGCATCTGGCGGCCTTTCGCTTATTGCTGCACTTGCTGGTGCAAAAGCTGGTCAGCTTATCGCAGCACTTGCAGAACAAAGCTGGAACAAGGACATCCAAAAACAACAGGACAGTAATCTCAATTTCTACAACACAGAATCACAAAAACTTGATTTCAATCAAGCTGGTGTCAATGAATTTGATGGTGGACTTCGTGAACGACTCACCTCCATTCGTGGTACCGAAGAGGCAAAGAAGAAAGTGGTGGGTGCGGTGCGCGTCACCACAGCCGCCACAACAGCTATGGCCACGGGGGCATACCTCGACGCCATAACAACGCCGGACCTCGGAGCAGTAGATGTTCCTGACAGTCCTGAAAAACCCGATGCTGGCGGTATTGAAGAGCGCGGTGGAGGAAATGGTGACGGTAAAACACCCAACGCAGTTCCTGTTCCTGAAAGCACACCGCTCCATACCGAATACAAAATGGTGGAAGGCGATAACCCATGGGACCTTGCTGAAGAGAAGCATTTTGCCTCTAAGTTTGAAGGGATGAGCAACACTGAGCGTGACCATATTTTAGACACAGTGCTCGACAACCTAGGCAAGGATGCTGAAATGCGCCAGCAAGTATTTCCGGGCTACGAAAGTAACGACTTCACGCGTATGCCGATAGGGCAGGAGGTGAATCTTGATCTGTACGAAAAACTTATAGACAAAGAGATTGAGCGTCATGGTGGTAATGTACCAGCTTCTCCAACAACAGCTCCAGAGCCTAAAATTGAAACACCTGCTCCTGAAGTAAAACCAGAGCCTAAGATTGAAGATCGTCTCGAGCAAGAGGAAAAATGGCAAGACAGGGGTATTGAGACACGTACTGCAGTTGCAGATGCGCCACGCGGGCTCATGAACGAAGAACCGTCGGTGAATATTGATGACCGCCGTAGCCCTGCTCAAGTAGCGGCAGACGAGCGTATGTACCGCGACCTGATGAGTAACAATACCTCAGTTGCAGACGCTTCATATGAAGGACCAAGAGGTTTAGAGAACGAGGAGCCTTCCACAAACGTTGAAGACCTGCGCACACCTGATGGAAAAACTGATCTTGGACTCAGTGAGAGTGAAAATAGTCTCGTAGATGTCTCAACGGAGGTTGATAACCTTGTTGACCCAAAGCTCGTCGCTGAACAGCGCGAATCAATTGTGCGTACACTCGACGGGAAGCGCCCGGAGACCAGCTTCTTCTCATCACTCTTAAGCACTACCGTAAACGAACGTGGTGCGCACGACGTATTAAAGGGTATGACGCTCGGGCAGATTAAATCAGAGCTCTTGAGTGCACCTCCACAGGCGTGGAGCACCTTTGCTGCGCAGAACAACATTGAGGTGAGCTCCATGAACCGTTGGATGGACTACCTAAAGCAAGTATCAAACGCCGACACCACACAAGACCCGAATATGAAGCTTGATGCCTACCTCGACAAAGTTTCGGAACATATTATCAAGACTGCGCCAACGCGTGCGGCATAATGTATGAGTATGGACACCACAACACTCGAACAAAAGGACCTCGGTGAACTGCTCGGCATTGCCGACCTCGAGCCTGCAGCACAGGAAGATATGCTTGCCCGCATCGGTGAGCTGGTGATGGAAAGCGCCATGGTGCGTGCGGTCTCAGAGATGAGCGACGAAGAAGCATCGGCACTTTCTGCCGCTGTGGCTCTGTGCACCGACCCCGCAGAACTTGCCGAGGTACTTAAGGCACGGGTGCCAAATATCGACGAACTCATCCTGGAGGAATCGGCGGCATTCAGAAGTGAATGCATCGACCTCCTTACTCGCGTAGGGCTCGCGAGTGCGTAGCAATGTCGCATAGCGGTTGTGGTATATTGCCTGCATGAGCATCGAACTTTTGCATCATGCCACACTCATTCGTGGAAACCGTGAAGCGGTGGTGCGTACCCTTGAAGAAGTACTCGACATACCTTTCACGCGTATACCCCATAGCGATATTGTGTATACACTACGTGAGCAGCTAAGCATCGAAGATGTGCGCGAACTTAGCAGAGTATCACTCCAGCGTCCACTCAGTCACGCAAAGCTCACCCTTATCATTGCTGCCGATAGCATCGGACACGAAGCACAAAATGCACTTCTGAAACTCACCGAGGACCCTCCCGCAAGTGCACGCTTTGTGTTTATTCTTCCGCAATCATCACCTCTACTCCCCACACTCCGTTCGCGTGTAGTGGAACACAACATGGAAAACGGCGAGGAGAGTACGACAGAAGCATTCGTTTCACTCCCACTTCGTGACGCACTGCGAGAAATTACACGCGCAACTAAAGACAAAGACGAAAGAGTGATGGAGCGTATACTTATCTCGCTTGAACATAGAGCCGCGGAGCGAGTTGAACAGAAGGGCACACCTCATGCGCTTCTCACGGCACGCCGCTATATTGAAGCACGTGGTGCGTCGCCTAAAATGCTACTCGAACATGCGCTCTTGGAACAGCGGGAATCAGAGTTGCGGTAACCGTACACCCCCTATAGTATTAGCGTATTCACCTTTTATATATTGAAATCATGGCATATTCATTACAACCATTTACCGATGCAGCAAAAGAAACGAGCGAGTGGCTCGTGCGCGAGTATGCGGGTATTCGCACTGGCCGCGCTGCCCCTGCTATTTTGGACTCAATTTCTGTTGAATCGTACGGCACTACCATGTCACTACGTGAAGTGGGCTCTATTGGCGTGGAGGACGCACGCACACTTCGTGTGTCTCCCTGGGATGCCTCACAGCTTAAGGCTATCGAAAAAGCCATCACTGCGGCCAACCTTGGCCTTTCAGTGGTGAGCGACGACCGCGGCCTCCGCGTGATGTTTCCTGAGCTCACCGCAGAGCGCCGCGACCAACTCACCAAGATAGCAAAGTCGAAACTTGAAGATGCGCGTGTTGCCATTCGTAAGGCGCGCGACGAAGCAAACAAAGACATCGACGCAAAAGAAAAATCTGGCGACATGGGCGAAGACGACAAGTTCCGTGCGAAGCAAGAACTTCAAAAGAAAGTAGACGAAGCGAACGCTTCGCTCGAAGCCCTCTTTGATAAAAAAGAATCAGAACTCAAAAGCTAACGAGCTAAGCACCTGTAATGTCTATCCTTATATTTATCGCCGTACTGTTTGTCCTCGTGCTGGTGCATGAGTTTGGACATTTCATAACTGCAAAGTGGTCCAAGATGCGCGTTGACGAATTTGCGATTGGTTTCCCGCCGCGCATATTTTCGTGGACAAGAGGGGAGACGACCTATGCGCTAAACGCACTGCCACTTGGCGGGTATGTGCGTATTTATGGTGAGAATGGCGAAGACGCAGAAACTCCCGACACACCGCGTGCTTTCGCACACCGCCCGAAACACCTCCAGGCCATCGTACTTGTGGCGGGTGTTACCATGAACATCCTCTTGGCGTTTGTGCTCTACACCACCACGTACCTCATCGGGGTGACGGTTTCTGTCCCTGAAGAAGAACGAGGTGCACACACCGAGCTTGCGGTCGCGAGTATCGTGGCAGGTGGCCCTGCAGCGGAAGCAGGCATTCTTTCAAGTGACCGCATCCTCTCGCTTACAGCACAAGACGGAGATTCTGCAGAACGTACTCCGTCGGCTGTTGCTTCATTCATTCGTGAACGAGAAGGAGAAGAGCTCACCCTCACCTATATGCGTAACGGAGTGGAGCAACGCTCAACTCTCACACCGCGCATGCTCGAAGCTCAAGACGGCACGAGCGCACCTCGCGTAGGTTTCGTGACGGGGCTTATCGAAACACGAACCTACCCATTCTTTGAAGCAGTACGCGCAGGTGCAGGAGATACATGGCACGGCACCATACGCATTGCAGAGGGTATCGGCACGCTCCTCGTGCGCACGGTACAAGGCAAGGCAAGCATGAACGATGTCACGGGGCCCATCGGTATCGCAGGCCTTGTGGGTGACGCCTCACGCTTTGGGTTTACCGCCATTCTCACCTTCACTGCATTCATCTCGCTCAACCTCGCCGTCATCAACATGTTACCTATTCCTGCACTTGATGGCGGGCGGCTCGTCATGGTGGGCATTGAAGCGATCATTCGCCGCCCGCTTAACCAACGCTTTGTGGCAAACGCAAACTTAGCTGGCTTTGCACTCCTTATGCTCTTGATGCTTTTCGTGACCGTGGGCGACATCTCACGACTCATCAAATAAGCCGCCTCTCGAATACCTCATAACGTGGGGTATTTTGAAGTTTCGCCCTCGGCGCGTACAATAGAGTTTCGTAAGAACTTAGCACTTTATGCGTCAGTCACAACTCTTCACCAAAACACGAAAAGAAGCACCTTCAGACGAGGTAGCAAAGAACGCGCAACTCCTCATGCGCGCAGGGTATATTCACAAGGAAATGGCGGGTGTGTATGCATACCTTCCACTTGGCCTTCGTGTCCTTGAAAACATAAAGACCATCGTGCGCGAAGAGATGAACGCAATCGGAAGCCAAGAACTCATCATGACATCGCTTCAGCGAAAGGACCTCTGGGAACGAACAGGACGTTGGGACGATAGCGTCGTTGACGTGTGGTTTAAGTCTGAACTCAAAGCTGGTGGGGAAGTTGGTTTTGGGTGGAGTCATGAAGAACCGATTGGCGAAATGATGAAGAACTACATCACGAGCTACAAAGACCTTCCTATTTCGGTGTACCAATTTCAAACAAAATTACGCAATGAGGTGCGCGCAAAAAGTGGTGTGATGCGTGGCCGCGAGTTTGTAATGAAAGACATGTACTCATTCTCGGCTGACGAAGCAAGCCACCTTGCGTACTATGAATCTACGAAGCCTGCGTACATGAAGGCATTCAAACGCCTCGGTATTGGGGACGACACCTATGTCACCTTCGCTGCGGGTGGTGCATTCACCAAGTTTAGCCACGAGTTTCAGGTAGTATGCGAAGCAGGTGAGGATGTTACCTATATTAATACCGAAAAGGGTATTGCTATCAATGAAGAAGTGCTGAACGACGAGACACTTGCAACGTTAGGAGTGACGCGTGAAGAACTCACGAAAACAAACACTGCTGAAATTGGCAACATCTTTAACTTTGGTCAGCAGAAGGCAACCGACCTTGGTCTCACCACGAAAGATAACGAAGGAAAGGAGTTCCCAGTATGGATTGGCTCCTATGGCATCGGTGTCACACGCCTCATTGGTGTACTCGTTGAGAAATTTGCAGACGAAAAGGGGTTGGTATGGCCAGAGGCAGTGGCACCATTTCAGGTACACCTCACCGCGCTTAACACCGACGACGCAGAAGTGCGTGAGTGGGCAGATGGCATCTACGAAGCACTCAAGGAGCGCGGCGTAACCGTACTCTATGACGACCGCGATGTGCGCACCGGAGAAAAGTTTGCCGACAGCGACCTGCTTGGCATGCCGTACCGCGCCGTGCTTTCAAAGCGTTCAAAAGAAGAAGGACTTTTTGAGGTGGTAAAACGAAACACCGGTGAAGTAAAGAAAGTAACTGAAGCAGAGCTTCTCGGTATGTTCACCGCGGACGAAGAAGATTAAGTCGATACGTTCCTCCCTCTATGCTCGATGGTTTAAAAAAATCTTTTGATAACCTGCTCGGTCTTCTCTCAACCGACATAGCTATTGACCTAGGTACTGCAAACACGCTCGTATACCAAAAAGGAAAGGGTATCGTTTTAAACGAGCCAACCATTGCAGCAATTAACAGAAAGACAGGGCAGCTCGTCGCGGTGGGTCGCGATGCGAAGAGCATGCTCGGAAGAGCTCCGTCGCACATCGACGTCGTGCGCCCCTTGGTTGACGGGGTCATCTCCGACTTTGAGGTAACCGAAGAAATTCTTGCGTACCTCATTGGTAAGGTGCGAGCAGGGACCCGCACCATCATCGCGCCGCGCGTCATCGTGGGCGTACCATCTGGCATCACGAACGTGGAGATGCGCGCAGCACGCGACGCTGCACGAAACGCTGGTGCACGTGATGTCTTCCTTATTGAAGAACCAATGGCTGCCGCCATTGGTGCCAAACTTCCCATCACGAAACCAGTAGGGAGCATGATTATCGACATCGGCGGTGGCACCACCGATATTGCCGTCATTTCACTTTCTGGTATCGTCACCGCTAAAAATCTTCGCATTGCAGGTGATCGCTTGAGTGCCGATATCGTCACCTATATCCGCGACCAATTTAAAGTGCTCATCGGTGAAAAAACCGCAGAAGATGTGAAGGTCACTCTTGCCTCTATTGCCGACAGCACGCCGGGAAAAGAGGCCGTGGTGCGCGGCCGCGATGTGGTGACCGGCCTCCCTCGTGAAGTGGTAATTACCGAAAGTGACGTCCGCGACGCAATTTCTCATTCTGTCGACTCCATCATCGAGGCAGTACGTGACGTATTGGAAAAAACACCACCAGAAGTTCTCGCAGACGTCATGCAGCGAGGCATCTATCTTTCAGGAGGTGGCGCACTCATCCCTGGTGCAGCAACACTCCTTGAAGACGTACTCCAGGTCCCGGTAATTGTAGTGCCAGACCCTCTCACTGCAGTGGTTCGTGGTGCAGGCATTGTGCTTGAAAACATGGAAATGTATCGCGATATCCTTATTAAGAATGAAGATGATTTCTCGCCAGCGATCTAACGTTAAACGAAAACTCCTTACCATTTGTATAGTGGGTGGCGTCGCTGTACTCCTCCTCAATCTGCCGCTGCCATTTTTAGGCAATATGCTTGCACCCGTTGACAGTGAACTCGCAACTCTTGAGCGAGGCGGCCTGAGCGTGGGAGCCTGGATCCGTGCGCGGTTCACCGCGACTGACACACTCACCAAAGAACTCGCCGATACGAAAGCAGCACTTGCGGAAAAGGCTGCGGCACTCACGACGCTCAGAGACTCACTTCCACCTCAGGTTGTGCAAGATATTCTCGATGCACGAAGCGGCGAAGCGCGCATCGCCGCAGCAATACTTTCTTCGCCGTCTGACACACCGTACGACACACTTGTGGTGGACAGAGGCACGCAAGATGGTGTGAAAGAGGGTGCAGTGGTGTATGGGGCAAGCGGTGCGCCACTTGGAACCATCGTTCGCGCACACAACAACACTTCAGTGGTAGTTCTCTTCTCAACTCCTGGCACAATTACCTCGCTCTACGCCCCGCGTGAAAAAATTCTTGCAAAAGCAACAGGTATAGGTGGCGGCGTGTTTTCACTCCTCATGCCACATGGAAGTAGTGTGAAAGAAGGAGACATCGTCACCATGCCCACATTAGGAGGCGAGCCAGTAGGTACTGTCTCTCGCGTATGGAGCGACCCTGCAGAACCTGGTGTCATTGCGGCAATCACCCACAACGACGCACTTCGCTCACTTCATACTGTCTCTATTGCAAAAGAACCTTTTGTAATGCCGAGCACAAACGACATTAAGGCGTCTATGGAACGATTTGCCTCAACGACTGAAATGCTTTTTGCTGTTCCCGACGGACTTGCCTCGACGACCGCTTCAGGCACACGTTCCTCTCTATGATTCGCATACTTCATTGCGCACTCCTCCTTGTCATCGGACTCATGCTTCCATGGCCTTATTTCATAGTGTGCAGTATTGCGTACGCATTTTGGTATGAAGGTGTAGAGCTTATCGTCCTCGGCTTTCTCCTTGATGCATACCTTGGCGCAACCATGCCGTGGATGGCATTTCCTGCCATATACACCAGTGCACTCACGGGCATTCTCGTTTCGGTGTGGGGGCTCAAGCCACTCTTATTCATTGACGGTAATGAATCGGTGGCATGAGGTGGTTTCGTAAGACACCGCACATTTACGAGCTTGAGCTTGATCACATTCTGGCCGACTCAACGAACAAGCCAGCGTTTAATACTGGGAGGCTTGAAGGAAGGCTTGAGGCACCCCTCTCGGAACGCAGTATTTATGCGGTGGGTGGCGGGTTTGTACTTATCGCCACAGTCTTTCTCTATCAGCTGTTTCAACTACAAGTGGTGCGTGGCGATGAATTTCGAGCCCGGAGCGAAACGAATCGCCTCGACACCAATATTATCTTCGCAGAACGTGGCGCCATAGTGGACCGTACGGGCGAGCCCCTTGCGTGGAATATCGAAGCAGAAGACGGCGCAGCATTCTCGAAACGAGCCTATTCTACGCGCCGTGGCATCAGCCCCGTGGTGGGGTATTTGAGCTACCCTAAAAAGGATAAGTCGGGATTTTATTTCCGGACCGAATACATCGGCCGCGGAGGCGTGGAAGAATCATACGACACACAACTTGAAGGGAAGAATGGCGAACAACTCCTCGAAGTCGATGCACGCGGTGAAAAAGTGTCGGGGCATATTGTGCACGATCCTGTGCCCGGCACTTCTCTTGAGCTTTCAATTGATGCCGCACTCTCCGAAGCGCTCTATGACCAAATCGCCACAACCACCATTGCCCGTGGTTTTCGTTCTGGAGCTGCTGCCATCATGGATGTCGAGACTGGCGAAATCATTGCCATGGCAAGCTACCCATCGTTTGATGCAAACGTCATGCTGTTAGGCACAGATGAAGCGCAAATAAAAGCCTGGCACGAAGATACGCGTTTGCCGTTTCTCAACAAACTCATTTCTGGTCTCTATACCCCAGGCTCAATCGTGAAGCCGTTCATGGCACTTGCTGCGCTCCGTGACAATACTGTCTCACCTTTGACCTCATTCTTTAGTTCGGGAAAGCTCACCATCCCCAACCCCTACTCACCAGATAAGCCTTCAGTATTTACCGATTGGAAGGCTCACGGGAGTGTTGATATGCGGCGTGCAATTGCGGTGTCTTCTAATATTTATTTCTACATCATCGGCGGCGGCTTTGAGGGACAGAAAGGCATCGGCATCACGCGCATGCACGACTTTTTCGAACACTATGGCGTTAATCAAAAAACAGGCATCGACCTGCCCGGAGAAGTGACGGGCATTGTGCCGAACCCAGAGTGGAAACAGGAAGCATTCGATGACGACTGGCGCCTCGGCGACACGTACCTTACCTCTATCGGACAGTTTGGTTTTCAAACTACGCCGCTTTCCATGCTTCGTGCATATGCGGCTATTGCAAATGGCGGCATACTCCTCACACCAACCATCATAAAAGCTGACACACCGCTTGGTACCACCACCAACCTCGAACTCCCCGCAGAGCACCGTCGCGTCATCCTCGAGGGCATGCGCCAAGGTGCCATTGAAGGCACTGCACGCACACTCAATCGCAAAGACGTCATGATTGCTGCAAAAACCGGTACTGCAGAGCTTGGTGCCACCAAAGCATACGTTAACTCATGGGTGACGGGCTTCTACCCATACGAAAAACCGAAATATGCGTTTATCTTCCTCATGGAGCACGGTCCACGCGCAAACCTCTTTGGTTCGTCGCCAGCTTTTGCTCAGTTTTTAAACTGGATGGCCATCAACAAACCTGAGTATCTCACCACAATCGCGAGCTCAACCGCACCGGAAAACCAGCAATGAGCACACCACAGGGAGCGAGAATCGTCTATTCGTTGACGAAGCAAGCTATCCACGTATAATGATGTTCGATCAACTAATAAAACTATGACTGATTCGCACAATGCA
>JBJOQE010000009.1:0-6230 GCA_046050105.1 Candidatus Parcubacteria bacterium | reverse complement strand
GCTCTGACGCCAGCACTTATGTTCCTATCGTACACAGGTGGGGTCACAGGGAAACAATCGGTGATAGTGCCTCCTGAATTACACTTGCCATCTTCAATCATTTTCTTCCGTGCCTCTTCATCTGTAAAAACATCGACGTAATCCAACTCTATTGAATATTCGTCCACTGCAGTAATGTACGCTGTAACAACTGTTGTGGTCGCACCAACCTCAAAGTCGTCTACAGAGACAACATTTGATGGGGGTGTGGGTGTTACATTCCAGTTTACGCTTGGTGTAAAAGGCACCGCAACCACCACAGGGGATGCTGCATATTTTATCCCTATCCAGAAGCCTACGAATGGTAGAGCGATAAAGAGTAACGCTGCAAGAGCTTTTGAAAACACTGTAACTCTAAACAAAATATTCCCTCCTTCCTCTTGGACTGGACTTGCACTAGTCTTTTCTGGAGTGGGTTCCATACCAAATTGATTATTTAAACTCAAGCCCTGACAGTGTTATAAGCTCATTGGTCTTTGCCACCATATGTTTCATCTCCTTAATGAGCGCAAGATATTCCGTGGGATTTGTTTCTCGAAGTGAGCCTATCTCAGTACCGAGTGCACGCTGAAATTCTTGTGCGTCAGCGGAAGTAATATTCCCTGTATTTATCTTTTCAATCAGATCTTGTGAAATCATAAAATTATTTATAGGGGCAGTTACGTGCGTATATTATTTTCAGCCCGACTCTTTTGCCACTTTTTTATTAGCCATGCGCACCCGCCCAGAGCTGCGACCGCGTACATACCAATGGTCGATCCTGCAACGACGTTTTGTGCGGTATCGGAGAGCGCACTATCTGTTCCAAATATCGTTTCTGCTGGGCTTTTGTAGTACAAATCCCCAATAGTGGTAGCAAGGACAGTGCTCAGCCCACCAATCGCACCCAATGCTACAAATGCTTGAATTTTTCGCACAGATTGATCATACGCTTCTTGAATTTCTATAAAACTCCTTTGGCTTTTCTCTCCACGCGCCGGTGAACTGTCGCTTTGAAGCGCAGCCAGATCCAAGTACTCCAGCTGTGAGCGCTTTGACTCAAGTAGTGAGAGCTGCGCCCTGAGTTCCTCTTCTGCTTCCTCAATCTCTTTTAATGTCTCGGGTGATGCTTTTGTCTCTACATTAGTGGCAACTCTTTCCTTTTCTTTCCGTGGCGCCATCGGTGCAGCGCCCACTTCTGGGCGTATCACCTTGGGTTTATTGAATCCTTCCATGCCTCCAATCTACCCCCCCCTCATAGCCCTGCAAATGGGTTATACACAACGTGTTCCAACTGCACCATCTAACCCGTCGGAAGTATCGTCTCGTCCACACGCCGTGTACGGCGTTCGCTGGGGGTTTTGTTCATGCCCATGAGGATACCAATAGCGAGGAACTCAGTGATGAGGTGTGAGCCCCCGTACGAGAGGAATGGCACCGTGGTCCCTGTTACCGGCATAAGGCCGATGTTCATGCCAATATGCACCAAAAAGTGGCTAGTGAAGAGTATCGCGACCCCTGCGCCAAAGATGCGCTCAAAGTTCGTCTCTGCACGGAGTGATATCCGAAGCGTCCGCATAATGACCACGCCGTAGAGGAAAAAGAGGAATATCACTCCGACAAAACCCCATTCCTCTGCAAAGGCTGCAAAGATGAAGTCGGTCTCGTACTCAGGGAGGAACTGAAGCTTTGACTGCGTACCATACCCCACTCCCTTCCCTAAAAGCTGCCCTGAACCCACCGCAATGGTTGACTGGTAGGCGTTGTACCCTGCGCCGCGAATGTCGGCGAGCGGGTGGAGGAAGGTCATGATGCGCTCCTTTTGATATTCCTCAAAACCAAAAAGCCAGAGTCCACTAAACACGACACCGGCAAGGATCACCACCGTCCCCAAATGCTTCCATGAGATACCCGCAACCAACACCAATCCAAACCAGATGGACGCCAGGATGATACCCGAACCGAAGTCTGGCTGCACAAAAACGAGTGCAAATATCAAGAAGGCATAGATTCCCGAAACAATGACGTGGCGCAAATCTCCGATTTCCACGTGGCGCTTTGAGAAGTATTTTGCGAGCACCATGATGAGCACCAGCTTTGCGGGGTCGGACGGTTGAAATGAGAAAAACCCGAGGTCAAAGCGGCTTTGTGCACCGAGCGTCACCTCGCCAATGACCAGGATGAGGGCAAGAAGAAAGAGAATGCCGAGATAGAAATAGAAGACCGTATTCCCGTTACGAAGCAGTCGGTAGTCTGGTATGGAGGCAACGATAAGGAAAACCGTCGATACGGAAATCCAAACAACTTGCCGCACGAAGTACTCTTCTCCACCTACGTACGAGTACATGGTTGCCAAGCCGAAGAGAGATATAAGAAGTGCCGCCGCAAAGAGCGGGATGTCAAAACCAGAAAAGAGTGTTCGGAGCATATGCGTGCGTGCCCATTATAGGGGCTCCATGGTTCCGATGCTACCTATTCACCTTAGTGATGATATCAATGACCGCCGCACCATCCTCGCACAGCGATTGCGAAATAGTACGGTATATCTCGTCCAGAGTTGCTGAATTTATGGCTTGAAAGCTATGTTTTGGAGTACTTGCGAGTGAGGCAAGGAACGTAGCGTTAACGGTACTCCCCAGTCCGATCGCATACACCTCGATGCCTCGCGCACGCGCCTCTTCAGCGAGCGCCTGTGCGTATTCCTCTGGTGTCACATCCCTACTTTCTGGCGCATTTGCCTTGCCGTCTGTAAGCAGTACCACAACCTTGCGGGCGTCTTTATTATGACGCGGCGACAAAAGCTCCACCATGCCTGCTTTAAGGCCATCTCCTGTGTTGGTGGAGCCGCGTTCTTCCTTGGGCTCCACGCGAAGTGTGCGCACCTCATCGGCAATACGGCTTCTATCGGTGCTCAACTGCTCTACAATAAATGCTTCGGTGGCAAACGTGGCAATGCCCACCTGGTCTTTATCCTTCAAGCGTTTTGCAAAACCGCTTGCTGCGCGAAGTACGGTCTCTAACGGTTCAGGTGGCGTGCCACCGTCGTCATTAATACTTCCCGAAAGGTCGATGGCGAGCATCACGTCTGAAGGTACAGCACAGCTACGCACCGTCTTTGCGATAGGCTCTGGCCAGGTAAAGGTCACCTTGCGCTCTTCCTGCGCCTTAAAGTGGGGCACCACGGTGCGCGAAGCGGTGAGCGGTGTGCCACGAGCATCGAAGATAGTAGCGATTGCCTCGACGTCGCGTGCATCATCGAGAGAGCGGTTGAGGATAGATGCATCGAGACGCGGCTTCCAGTCTGAGCTCGAGAGTTCTTTTGACTGTACATAGAACTGTTCCTTGCCTTGATCCATCTTTGTCCATGGGATGTCAGTATTGAAATCAAGCGTTGTCTTCACCGGAATACGGTCACCCGTTTCAATGCGATCTTCGAACACCGCATACACGTTGCCTGGTGGGAGCGTGGTGATGTCTTCCACTTTCATGATGACGTCACCTCGGTCATCGTAGAGAGTGAACGTATAGGGGATGTCCTTCGCCCCTACCCCTAGATTCCGATTCTCAACGTGCGCAACGGCGTTATACATCCCAGGCGACACACGGAATGCACGCGCCCACTTTACGGTGGGGTCTTCAATGTCTACTTTGCACACGCGCTCACACACACCACCACAATCGGTGCCTGTTTCACTGCCGTTTTTATTTTCATCAAAACATGAAGCGGGGGTGTAGAAAAAAACTGCGTAGATAATTGCACACACAAAAAGCAGAAAGGCGAGCACGCCGCTTACGTACACAAACTTACGGCGCAGTGCCCATGGCCGAGCATCGAGTTCCATAGAGGTATATTGTAGCAACAAATGAGCAGACGGATGTAGCAAGTATTGGGAATTAACAAACGGTAGATACATAAAAAATCTCCAACTCTTATGAGTTGGAGATTTTTTGTGTACTAGATTCAATCCCTTAACCTGGCGGCAACCTACTCTCCCCTTGCGAGTACCATCGGTGCGCGAGAGCTTAACTTCCGTGTTCGGAATGGGAACGGGTGTTTCCCCTCGGCTGAACCACCAGATCATGAGATTCAATCTTTACTATTATATATGAATGTTCTGAAGTGATGCCATCAAAGTGATGGCAGGAGAGCTACGATTCGACGTAGCCAAAGGGATTGGCGCCCCTCTGTTTCAGACATTTTATAGTATGCCCTCTCCCTTAATTTTGTGTGGTACCCCCGGTTGGATTTGAACCAACGACCTTCGAGATACCATCTCGACACTCTACCTGGGAACACGCATTCGGTGCACTTTTCTGTCGCATACCTACTAGCTTGCCCACTCTGAGCTACGGGGATTACTACACAACTGAAACGAACTGGCTCTCCTGGCTGGGTTTTAACCAACACTCATACATAAACAATGCATGGCTCTTTCTAAGCTACAGGAGAATAAACTCACTTCAGAACATTCATATACTACATATCACGCATTGTTAGAAAACTCTTCTCATTGTCATTACCAATATTCCTTACAGGAAAAACGTCCGATTAGTATGTCTCAGCTGAACGCATTACTGCGCTTACACTTAACACCTATCAACCTAATCATCTCTTAGGGGACTATGATTCCTCATCTTTGAGCTGGCTTCCCGCTTAGATGCTTTCAGCGGTTATCCATTCCGAACATAGCTACTCAGCAATGCCACGGGCGTGACAGCTGATAGACCAGAGGTTCGTTCATCCCGGTCCTCTCGTACTAGGGACAAATCTCATCAAGAATCGACGCCTGCAGTAGATAGGAGACCAACCTGTCTCACGCATCTACTCGACCCGCAAAAGGAGCGGGTCTTCCCACATTACTGTGGGGATTGGACTATATCTTCATCTCGAAAGAGATGGTCAACGTGTAGTCTCTAGGGGTGCGAATGACGTTTTCATGCGCTTCCCTCGGTATTGCCCCCGCTTACGCGGTAGGGTTTCACCGATATCAGTCAACTTCTCACAACACATCACTGTGCTATGCCGCCGTGTATGTCTTAACCTCGTGGGTTTAGATAGGTTCAGGTAATGAATCGCTTCACAACCTGAACGGTCTAAACCCAGCTCACGTAACTTTTTAATTGGCGAACAGCCAAACCCTTGGGACCTGCTCCAGCCCCAGGATAAGTTGAGCCGACATCGAGGTGCCGAACTGCTCCGTCGCTATGGACGCTTGGGAGCAACTAGCCTGTTATCCCCAGGGTAACTTTTATCGGGTAATCTCCGGCTGCATCTAACGCAAACCGTCGGTTCACTATGCTCCGCTTTCGCGTCTGTTTGACATCGACGTCTCACAGTCAAGCCAGCTTTTGCCATTGCACTATCGGTACGGTTTCCATTCGCACCTAGCTGACCTTTAGACCCCTCCGTTACTTTTTAGGCTCTTTGTTAACTGCATGTCGCCATGCAGGACGGACTATATCTTGCTCGCCATGCGCGAGGTTCAGCGTGTAGTCTCTACGGGTGTTTGTGAACTTTGTTAAGGGGACGAGTGATGCGCGCATCTCTCGTCCAGAACTTTTTGATTTACTTCGTGATTAGTGCACTCACTACGGGTGAAAGCACTCCAACGAGCACTCCCCCTACGATGAAAAATAAAATAAAAAGGCCAATATCTTGCAGAACACCTCTGCAAAGATTTACTAGATTTCTCATGATTTCCTCCTTGTTTACCTTAACAAAGTTCACAAACTTCCCTCGGAATTGTCTCTTATTACAAGAGAGTTTTCCCGATATCAGCTGATTTCCACAATTTCCCTTTCAAGAAATTATGCCCCCTAAAAATTTATTTGTTTCGAGATTTGAGTAGGTCTTAATTACTCCCGATTTTTCTCTGGAGGCGCCACAGTTTGGCATCACGATCATTACTAATCACGATGCCAAGGGTAGCGCCCCACTAAAACTGCCTGCCACGCACTGTCTCCACGGGATTTTTCTTCCGCGGGTTAGGAACTGCCCAATTAAAGAGTGGTATTTCACTGACGAGTCCAGAACAACCAAAATCATTCCTTCAACCTCTCCCACCTATGCTACGCATCAATCGAACAGCCCCAATACGAAGCTACAGTAAAGCTCCTGGGGTCTTTTCGTCTAACTGCAGGTAACCGGCATCTTCACCGGTATTGTATTTTCACCGAGCAAGCCCTTGAGACAGTTCCCCAGTCATTACGCC
>JBJOQE010000008.1:0-9982 GCA_046050105.1 Candidatus Parcubacteria bacterium | reverse complement strand
CGCAGCGAACCCACTCTGCTTCGCATTTTTAATCCTGTACCGCAAGCCGCAACCGGAAGCACCACTGCAGCAAAGGAGGCAGAGGTTATTACTACCACCATTACCTCAACCACGCTAGACCTCGCCAAGCGTGAACCCGTACAAAATGTTGCTACCGAGATAAAAACATTTATTGCGCCACGTCCTGCACCGGAGGTGGCGCCTACCGAAGAACTGCGCACCAGTACATCATCTCAACAGCAAGTAGCTGCAAGCACCACCCCTGTGCGAGAGAATCCAGTTGACCCACAGATAGATGTAAAAGCACTTCGTTTCATTGAGTCGTTTGACACCGATTTTAAAGAACTTCTTGACCTCTATGGTGTAGCGCTCCGCGCTGATGACAAGGCGGGTATTCAGCGAATACAGGAGCGCATCATGGAACTTAGACGCCAAAGCTTGGATAGAGTTGAAACTGAGATAGTGAAGGAAGACACGCCAGCTGAGTTTGCACAGCAGGTGCGTGACCGTATTTCCACACTCATGCAGACCGCGCAAGAGCGTCGTGAAAAAGAAGAGCGTCTGATTCAAGACCGCGTCGGAGAAAAAATTAAACGAGACAGCGATCGCGACGGTGTCGCAGACTACGATGAAGTACATCAGTACTACACTGATCCATTCGTAGCCGATTCTGATGCAGACGGTTTTAGTGATGGTGCTGAAATTTTAAGTGGCTACGACCCAAAGAGTGAGGTGCGTGAAGCGGCGGTGGCGTTTGAGGACCCGCGCAAAGCCGGCGCACTTCGGGAAGATATTTTAAAAATAGAGCGTCTCGACGTCCTAGCCTTCTCACAGCCTGCCACCAGTACCGAGCCACAAGAAGAAAAAGTTATTTTCTCTGGTATGGCGCTCCCCAATAGCTTTGTCACCCTCTACATTTTCTCGACGCCCATAGTGGTGACGGTAAAGACGCATGATGACGGTAGCTGGAATTATGCGTTCGATAAAGAGCTCGAAGAAGGTCAACATGAAATATTCGTAGGTATGACCGACAACGCGGGCAAGCTCATTGCTAAATCGACCGCGTTCCCATTCATCAAGACCGCTAACGCCTATAGCATTGGCAGGGTCAGCGACCAACCTATGGCAGTGCCCGCACCTGCCCAGAGCTTGTTCTCGGAAAATGCGCTGGTACTCACGATGTCACTTGTGGTAATGCTGGTGGGTCTGGTGCTGGTGCTTATTGGAGCGCATCTAGCCAAACACGCAAAACCTCATTCAGTAGTGGCACCGGTTGCGGCACCCGTATGACGAACCGTCTCACTTCGTATTTTTCTCTCGGTGTTGAGTATCTGATGCTCCATCGTCAGGTGGTATTGGTAGTAATGCTCTTATTCATTATTCCGATTGCATTTCTCTGGACAGGACAGCAGTTTCTTTCTGTTGCAAAGTACCACGTGGAGCGTCTTGAGAAAGACCGCATCGGCACGATGCACGATGGCTTCGCGATGCTACTTGGAGTCACTAACGCGGAGGATATTACCGCACCGATTGAAACGTATCTTGCCCAAAATGGGGACACTGAGCGCCTTACACTCTTTGTACAGCAGAGTGGTGTACTCACGCCAACATTCGAGCGCGGTACACCATTTCCTACGGAAACCTATGGTGACGTCATTCGTTTAGCTGCGGTACGCATTGATGAGTCGATTATCTTTGAAGAGTATCGTGATGGTGCTCGCCACTGGGTGGGGGTGCGCGCCGTTGCGCCACAAGGTGGTGTGCCGACGCTCTTTGTGGTAACCGACACCTCTATGGCAGCACTCGATCAATATCTTGCGGAGAAAATTCGCGCAGCGTACGGCTCTCTTTTTGTGGTCTTGGTGCTCATTCTTGCACTGCTGTGGCGCCAGGTGCGTTTGGTTGACTATGCACGTCTCTACGGAGAACTCCAAAAGGCGCATGAGACCATGTCGCTCTTTGTGAATATGACTGCACATGAACTTCGCACGCCGCTCACTGCCATTACCGGCTATGCGAGTATGGTACGTGAGGACGAAACCGCAGCAGCGAAGCACCGGGATTATGCGAAGCGTATTGAAGATTCCTCGAACACACTCATCACACTGATCTCCGACCTTCTCGACCTTGCTCGCCTCCAATCAGGTAAGCTCTCATTTTCCCCCGAGCGCATTGATATGGTAGAGGTGTTTCTACGTACCATCGAGCTTGTGCGGCCACTGTCGAGCGCTAAGGGGCTTAGCCTCAAGACCGACTTCCCGCATGACGTGCCACTTCTCGTGCATGTAGATAAAAAGCGCATGGAGCAAGTGTGTATCAACATTCTTTCTAACTCTATAAAATATACAAAGGAAGGGAATGTGACGGTCGCCATGACACATACTGCAAAGACCATTGAGATTCGTGTGAAGGATACCGGGATGGGTATCGGTGCCGACGATCAGAAGCGCCTCTTCGCACCGTATTTCCGTGTGGCATCGGTGGATGTAGAAAAAACCACAGGCACTGGCCTTGGTATGTGGATCACGAAGCGCATGATTGAAGAGATGGGCGGCACCATCGATGTGGAGTCTATTAAGGGGGTGGGGACGCATATTGTGCTCACCTTTCCTCTTTCCGTCTAACGGTGCAGGGGAGCTACATTTTGTGTATACTAGACGTTTGTCTAACACCAATTTTGTTGTATGAGCGCTAAGAAGAAAGAGCGAAAAGACGAGCGTATTATTGTGCGTGGTGCGCGGACGCACAACCTCAAAAATATTACGGTCGATATGCCCCGAAACGCCATGGTGGTGTTTACGGGTCTTTCTGGTTCAGGAAAGTCTTCTTTGGCATTCGATACTATTTTTGCAGAGGGGCAACGTCGCTATGTGGAGTCGCTCTCTGCCTATGCACGCCAGTTTTTGCGCCAAATGCAAAAGCCTGATGTTGATGAAATTGAAGGGCTTTCTCCCGCTATCTCTATCGATCAAAAATCACGCTCCAACAATCCTCGTTCAACCGTGGCAACCATCACCGAAATATACGACTACCTTCGTATTCTCTATGCTCGTGTGGGCCAGCCATACTGTTTGGATGTCGACGTGCCCATTCAAAAACTCTCGCAAGATGAAATCCTTGGCATTATCACGAAGTCGATCGAGACACACGAACTCAAAGGGAAGTCGAAGGCTACTGCCACCGAGGTGATGGGCGTTACGCTCACCACATCGAAGATTCAAGTGCTTGCGCCGGTGGTGGTGGGCCGCAAAGGCGAGTACTACCAACTCCTCTACGATCTCTTGGGTAAGGGGTATGAGACCGTACGTATCGACGGTGTGGAGAAGAAGCTCCGCGAGCGCATTGAGCTTAAGAAGACATCACGCCATGACATCGACATTGTGGTGGACGAACTCTTTGTGAGTGAGTTTATCTCCGACAAAAAAGCAGCCCACGAGCGTCTTTCAGAAGCAGTGGAGCGTGCGCTTCACGAAGCAAATGGCATGGTAAAAATCATTGCTCCCGATGGCCACGAGCGCATCCTCTCTTCAAAGTTTATTTGTCCCGCCGATGGCTCTTCTTTCCCTGAAGTTGAGCCACGCCTCTTTTCATTCAACTCTCCCTATGGTGCGTGCCCTGAGTGTAACGGCTTGGGCACCGTAGGTATTTTCCAAAACGATGAGTGCCCGTCGTGTAAGGGTGCGCGCTTGCGCCCTGAGGCACTGCGTGTCTTCTTGGGAGGCACCAAGGATTCGTCTGGCAAAAATATTGTCGACCTCACCCGCATGACCATCCGCGAGTCGTTCGACTTCATTGGTTCACTTAATCTTTCAAAGTCACAGATGGAAATTGCGTGGCCTGCGCTCCGCGAAATCATCGACCGTTTGCAGTTTATGCTCGACGTGGGCATTGAGTACCTAACCCTCGACCGCCGTGCCCATACGCTCTCAGGTGGTGAAGCGCAGCGTATTCGCCTTGCGTCACAGCTCGGAAGCGGGCTTGTGGGTGCGCTCTATGTACTCGACGAGCCAACCATTGGCCTCCACCAGCGTGATAACGACCGCCTCATTAAAACCCTCACTGGTTTACGCGACGCCGGTAACACCATTTTGGTGGTAGAGCACGACGAAGACACCATTTTTGCTTCCGACTACATCGTCGACATCGGCCCCGGTGCCGGCACCCATGGTGGCAATGTGGTAGTGGCAGGGGATTTGAAGGAGCTTCTTGAAGCAAAGAAAAACACGTCGGGCTCAGTCACGCTCGCATACCTTCGTGGTGAAAAGAGTATCGAGATTCCCGAGAAGCGTCGTGATGCGGAGAAAGGGAAGATCATCATCCGCGGCGGAAAAGCCTTCAATATTAAAAATGCAAATGTCGACATTCCGCTCGGTCGCCTCATCTGTATCACGGGTGTGTCGGGCTCTGGCAAGTCGACGTTTATGTACGAGATTCTCCACCGCAATCTCCTCTCTCGTCTCGAGAAGCGCCACCGCACCCCACATACGTATAACGCGGCGACCTTCACCGGCACCGAGTACTTGGCGCGCACCGTACTCATCGACCAGTCGCCGATTGGCCGTACACCGCGCTCAAACCCTGCAACCTACACGGGAGCCTTCACACACATCCGTGACCTCTTTGCTGCAACAACTGAAGCGAAGGCGCGTGGGTGGAAGGGCGGCCGCTTCTCATTCAACGTAAAGGGTGGCCGCTGCGAAGCGTGCCAGGGCAACGGCGAGATTGCGGTGGAGATGCACTTCCTGCCTACGGTGTTTGTGACCTGTGACGTCTGTAACGGCAAGCGCTTCACCAAGGAGACGCTTGAAGTAACCTACAAAGGAAAAAACATCGACAATGTGCTCCATATGACGGTTGAGGAGTCGCTCGAGTTTTTCAAAGATATTCCTGCCATCTACGAACGGTTGAAGTCGCTCTCTGACGTGGGCCTTTCGTACCTTCAGCTTGGCCAAAGCGCCACCACGCTTTCAGGAGGTGAGGCACAGCGTGTGAAGGTTTCTTCAGAGCTCTACCGTCGTCACACCGAGAAGACTATCTACCTTCTCGATGAGCCCACGGTGGGTCTCCACTATGAAGACGTGAAGAAGCTTATTGAGATTCTCCAGAAGCTCGTGGACCACGGCAACACCGTGGTGGTTATCGAGCACAACCTCGACCTCATTAAGTGCGCCGACTACATCGTCGACATTGGCCCGGAAGGTGGTGTGGGCGGTGGCGAGATTGTCGCAAAGGGAACACCCGAAGAGGTGGCGAAGTCGCCACGCTCGCACACAGGCCATTACCTCAAGAAGGCACTACGGAAAGGCTCGTGAAGGTCGGTACATCCTCATGCAGAGTTTCGGTACTCTGCATGTCGTGCTACTATAACGGCTTAGAGTGTTCTCATCACCAGAGCAAGGAGGCGGTAATGCTTAAAAGTGTTGCGGAGCCGCCTGGTTTCGCCTTACAAGATTCTGCACTTCACTTCTTTGCGCAGAAATTTTCCACTAACCCGCAGCAGGTGGAAGAAACTGTGCGCGCCATTGAAGAATGGTGGTTTGTGCCCCGAAGTGACGAAGCGATGCGAGCGTCCGAGGAACGCATCACGGCCGCGTGCGCACATTGTGGTGAGTATGGCGTACTGCCTGAGGCATACCAACAAGCCTATGCTTACGCGACAAGCGAGCGCTGCCGCACCACTGAGGCAAAACTTGCCTTGCTACAAAAATGACGGCCGTATAGCGATATACGGCCGTTTTGTGTATCCTGAAAGCTATGACCAAAGATGCACTGTTGAAGAAAGATCTCCCCGACGCACCGGGGGTGTATTTCTTTATGGGGAAGCAGAAAGATATACTCTACATTGGAAAAGCGACCTCACTTCGCTCGCGGGTGCGAAGCTATTTTGTGGATGATATTCGCGAAAAGCGAAGCACGCTCATAGAGAAGTTGGTACAAGACGCCCATGACATTGAAGTAACCGTAACCGACTCCGTGCTCGAAGCGCTCATTCTTGAAGCTAACCTCATCCGTACCCACAAGCCCTACTTCAATACCGACCAAAAAGACGATAAAGCTATAACCACCTCGTTATCACGAACGAAGAGTTTCCTCGGGTGCTCGTGGTGCGCGGCAAAGATATCGGCACCCGCTTTACGGACGACGAACTCTCCTATGTATTTGGCCCATTCACGAACGGCACGCTCTTCCGTGATGCGCTCAAAATCATCAAGCGGATTTTCCGCTACTACGACACCCCAAAGCCGGTGGGCGAGGAAGTGTCTAAAGTCTCGCGCGGCATCATCGACTTTAACCGCCAAATTGGCCTCTACCCACAAGAAGGTGGGCTTGTTGAATACAAAAAATCGATTCGCCACCTCCGCATGTTTTTTGAAGGGAAAAAGCGCGACATCATCAAAGAACTTGAACGCGACATGAAGAAGCTCGCCAAAGAGATGCGTTTTGAAGAAGCCAACGTGGCGAAGAAGAAGATTTTTGCACTCACCCATATTGAAGACGTGTCGCTTATCAAAGATGAGTACCGTGTGTACCGCGACGACCGTCGCATGCGCATTGAGGCATACGACGTGGCTCATACGAGCGGCAAAGAGATGGTGGGGGTGATGACGGTGGTGGTGGGCGGAGAACGCTCCACCGCCGACTACCGCACGTTTAACATCAAGAGCGTTGTGGGCCCAAACGACCCCAAAGCACTTGCAGAAACGCTCGACCGCCGCATGGGGCACCCGGAGTGGCATATGCCGCAGCTTATTGTGGTAGACGGCAACGCGGTGCAGGTACGCGCAGCAGAGCGCGTCCTCGAGCGTTTGGGTGTGGTCATTCCCGTGGTGGCAGTAGTGAAAGACGAAAAGCATCGCCCCAAACACATGCTCGGTGCCAAGCGCTTAGTATCACTTCACGAAAATGCTATCTTGCTCGCGAATGCCGAAGCGCACCGCTTCTCGCTCGCTACCCACCGCACAAAACGAAGAAAGCAGCTGCTGAAGTGATAGAATAAGCGTATGAGAACGACGCGCGTTGCAGTACTTCGAGGTGGGCCAAGCGAAGAGTTTGAAGTCTCTCTTCGTTCGGGCGAACATGTGCTCCGTTCGCTTGATGCGGCGAAGTATCATCCCATCGATATTGTGATAACGAAGCAAGGCGAGTGGCTGCTTCATGGCCGCACCCGCGACCCACATGAAGCGCTTATGGGTGTGGATGTGGTACTTTCAGCACTTCATGGCGCGTATGGGGAAGACGGCACGGTGCAGCGCATTTTAGAGCGTTCTGGCGTGCCATACACGGGCACCGACGCCTACCACAGTGCCATTGCCTTTCATAAAGCAATCACCAAAGACCATCTCCGCCACCATGGGGTGAAGATGGCGCGACACATGGTGGTGGGACACTCGGCGCTTCACCACACCATGGGTATGGCTGCGTCCATAACCGAGCTCATCAAAGCATCAGCGTACATCGTGAAGCCTGTAGCGAGTGGCTCTTCCATGGGGGTTCGCCGTGCGATGAATGTGCACGAGCTTGCGCATGCACTTTCTGAGTCATTTAAAACCTATGAGCAGGTGCTGGTTGAGGAGCTTATTGTGGGCAGGGAAGCCACCGTGGGGGTGATTGAAGGGTTCAGGAACGCGCCACTCTATGCACTGCCGGTGGTCGAAATTGTGACCGACCCCGGTGCCTTCTTCGACTACGAAACTAAGTACCACAGCACTAACCCTAATGTAGAGAAATGCCCGAGCGATTTTTCACTCACTGAGAAGCGAGAGCTCGAGCGCTTAGCAAAGCTTGCCCACACCACGCTTGGCCTTCGCCACTACTCGCGCTCAGACTTCATCGTGGCCAAAGACGGCATCTACTTCCTCGAGGTCAACACCCTTCCCGGCCTCACGGAGCAATCGTTGGTGCCCAAGGCACTCAATGCCGTAGGAGCAAGCATGAGCGACTTCGTGGACCACCTACTCACACAGACCATCCATGAGCGGCGCACCGCCATGGCATAATCAAGCAATAGATATGTCTATGTTTAAAAAAGCTGAGAAAGCCTACACCGAAAAGCAGGTGATGAAGTCGCTCCAGAAACTTTCAGAGTGGACGCCGAACAAGAAGCACACCACCATCACGAAGTCGTTTGCATTTCCGAACTTTGTAAGCGCACTCGCATTCCTCGCCAAGGTGACGGTGCACGCAGAGGTGATGGACCACCACCCCACCGCCGAGCTCTCCTACGGCAAGCTCACTATCACGCTTTCTTCACACGACGCGAAAGGCCTCACCAAACGCGACTTTGAGCTCGCTTCGCGTATCGACGGGTTGAGTAGATAACCCCCTTGATGCTGACGCTTATATGGCGTATAATCGCAGAGCTTTTAGAGATAGAAGCAAGTACATTCACCTATAGATAGAAGCCCACGAAGGGCTGACGGTCGGCCTAAAGGCACGACTGGCGCGCGCCCCATTTCACTTACGAACAAAGTGAGTTAGAGAAATGGTAGTGCCCTTGGGGCACCTGCAAGTACAATTGAATAGAAGCCCACGAGGGGCTGACGGTCGGCTTTCAGCACGACCGGCGCGCCCTTCGTTCAGCCGATAAGTGAAAGTTTACTTTCACTTACGACTTCACTCGGGCGCGTAGCTCACCTGGTAGAGCGCCTCATTTGCACTGAGGAGGTAGGGGGTTCGAGTCCTCTCGCGTCCACAATAGAAAGGCCGGTACGAAAGTACCGGCCTTTCATGTGGACGCGAGCAAAGCACTAATGTGCTTTGCGTAGAGGACTCGAAAACCTTTCATATATTTCTGAGTGCGTAGCAACGAAGAAATTTGAAAGGTGTACTGAACATGTAATGTTCGAGTCCTCTCTCGCGTAGTACCGTCTCCGCAGGGAAAGAGTCCTACTCACAATTTGCACTCTCCACTACTCCACCTCCACCAACACCTCATTCCGCAGCACAAGTGGCATAGAGAGGGGTGGGTTGTACCGTGCCGTTTGTAGGGTGCCCGTAACGATTTTGCCGTCACGGTTAAGCGCGCTCATAAGGAGCGCCTTCTTTGCTTCCATGCGGCTTTCGGTTGGGTACCAGGTAAAGGCAAGAGCCGCTACCTTCCGCGCTGGAACTGCTTCAAAGGTCACCGCAGTGTTGTTTGGTGCGGGAAGCGTTTCAAGGGTATATGCAGAGGGAAGTACAAAGGCAATCGTTCGTTCGTTGTTTTCACCCACCGCCTCAAGCACAGGGGTGGTCATGGCAATTTTCTCTGAAGAAGCCGCACCACTTTCAAGTACGGGAGTGGTCATCGCAATGCTTTCTTTCTTCGTATTGTTCCCAAAGATGTAGTCGGCAATAATGCGGAATCCCTTACCCGTTGCTTCGTCATAACTTCCCGTCACGGTAGCCTTCGCAAGAATGTACGGAGCGTATTCGCGAATTTCATAGCCATCCTTCTTCTCAAGTACGGTATAGGCCGGTTCTTCAATGGTACGAATCACGAGATAGCTCCCGAGAGCCCAAAGGAGGAGTGCAGCAACGAGTGAACCAAAGATATAGTAGTACATAGAGATAGTATACTCTTCTTATAGCGTGCCGTGCGAAGCGCTCTCACATTTCATCTATGACTATTCTTGAACTACTCATTGCCGCATTTGCCCTCATCAACCTGGTGGCGTTCTTTCTCATGTGGTACGACAAGCGAAAGTCGCTGCAGGGAGGGAATGCGGAGCGAACACCAGAGGGGCTTATCTTCCTCATGGCTGCCGCCTTTGGAAGTGTGGGGGTATTCCTTGGCATGCATGCCTTTCGTCACAAAACGAGAAAGTGGTATTTCCAAGTAGGCATTCCGCTTCTTATCATTCAGAACGTTGCTACGGTGTATGTGGTGTGGGAGATGCTAGTGCGAGTGATGTACTAAATGGCGACAGCTCAATTCCCCCATTCATTAAATAAAGCCGCATCATACGATGCGGCCTTTTCTCAGTGATGATATAGATTCAGT
>JBJOQE010000007.1:0-7358 GCA_046050105.1 Candidatus Parcubacteria bacterium | reverse complement strand
GGAAGCTCTCGTGGAATAGCTGAAACAGCGGCAACACCTTGATCTTTCCCCTTTGAGGCAAGATAAGTATGCAGAGAAGATTCACTAGCAACCCATGCGACGTTGCTGTAAATCTGCTTCCCCTCAATTTTTCCCGCACGAATGAGCTGGCCAATATAATCTGGCGTATACTCTGAGCGCTCAGATGCCTCTTTAAGCGTGACGTATCCATACGGCACTTCAATGGCAGCTTGCTCTATTTTATCGTTTTTTCTAGCCATTTCTCGGGTATCGAGATAATTTCTCGATACCCGAGAAATTACTCTTATAGAGTTATTCTAACGTTTTCTACAGGCTTATCCACAGTTTAGTGTGGATTACTGAAGAGTAAATACGCAATGCACCACTATGGTATATACACCACGCACATGGTCTAACTTCAGCGGTATGTCCGGCAAGTTACTACACACCAAGGGGGCACACGGTGTACACAACCGCAACCCACACTTTTGGCAAGTATAAGCAGGGTGTATTACTTAAAGAAAGAATCGGAGAGCAATACAGCGAAATCTTTGAAGGTCATCTTTCCATCACCGGTGAAATCGAACATCTTGCCACCATTCTGCCACGCTTTCATAAATGACTGAATATCACTGACATCAACATCGCTATCACCATCGATATCGGTGATAGCGACCACATCTACCTTTCCGGTAAGTACACCTCCTGGTGTAGCTCGTGTACCGCGTGCGGAAATCTGCACAGCTGCTTTTTGATTACTGCCAGCATCCACCGACAGCGGGGTACCCTTACCATCGCCCGCGAGAAATACAGTATTGCGCACCAGCACATCAGCTGCCCCTTCCTTCGTGGCTTTCGCGCGGATAGTGGCTATGGTGTGCCGCCCTATGAACCCTTTTCTGAAAACGCCTCCCTGCAGCGTGACTTTACCTCCCTCAACTTTGGGATCATTTGTCCACAGCGTCACCACTGAACCACCCGTGTCAACGGAAAGCGGTGTGAGCGTTCCTGCGGGAAATCCCACCTCAATGTCTACCGTGTTTACCGGCGCATGTGCCACTGCTTCCACTTTAATCTGCACTTCATCACCTGCTTCGACATACGCCGGCGTAGGTGTCAGTATGACGTATGAGCTACCTCCTGCCATATAGGTCGCTCCTATAATGCCGAAGGTAAGGGCAACGAGCGGGAACATCGAATGAATAGTGGATGCACGCGCTCTTCTGTGCGGGCGCATATGCTGGATGAGATCTTGTATACGTACTCGCATACCTATTTATTTAAGATCCGCGAGCATCGCACGCTCAGCATCAAGCTCAGTGTTGAGGACCCCAAGTCGCTCGGTAATGTGGGTACTTTCACTGGTGATAGCGCTACTTGTACGCGATGCCACCTTCCCTGAAGAGAGTGCGAGCAACTCTTTTTGCAGCAGTACTTGCTGCTCCATAAGCACTGCACGTTCGCGTTCGCCTTTCACGATGCGCGCAAATGCTGTCTGAACTTCAGTAGTGCGTGGTGCGCGTGCGCGAATGGTAGCTGCTATTTTCTCATTCGAGGCATATGCTTCTGCCAGGTCACGTAGTTCGCGCACATAGTATGACTTCAGTGCAGCGTGATACGGAGCGCACTCGGCAAAAAGGGTATCGAGCTCAGTTCGTTCTGCAATCCTTAGTGGAGGGGGTGCAGAAAGTAGTAGTTCAAAACGTGCCCGCGAGGTGCAGTCGCGCACTTCAGTGGTGCTTTGTGCTGTCTGTTCCACGCTATCTGCTTCTGCAGCACGATCAATAAACGATACAACGAGCATACGTTCCGTCTCTTCTATTGCGTGAGTAAATGCGGCGAGGCGGTATGCCCCGTAGAGTGAGAGCATGCACACCCCGAGTACTATACCGGCACCGAACGCACCTACCGTACTTCGCTTGTGTGTATACATATACATGGTAGTTATCGACGCTTGATGGTGCGCTCAACTTCCGCAAGTGCTTTAGCAACACGCGCTGCTGCATTCTCGACTTCACGCGCGACCCCGTTTAATAGCATCACTTCAGCCTTCGAGAGCTTGCCCTGCTTACCTTCGCGAAGTTCATCAATGTGTGCCTGTAGATCGCCGACCACTGCAGACATTTCATCAGCAAGTGTTTGCTCGGCTCCGGTCACCTCTTTCATCAGTCGTGCACGCAAGCGTCTGGTGTGATGTGTCGCATAGAGGAGCAACAACACAAGCAGCACCGAGAGTGCAATCAAAGGAATGGCTACTGAGAGTATGGTAATAAGCGAGCTGCCGACACGCGCCACGGCGGACTCTTGTACTGCTATGCGCACAGGTTCTGAAATTGCACTCTCTAAACCGTCGCGCGTTACCGCACGTGCGGTGACTTCATACGTGCCGCGTGCTAACCGCCCCTCAGGAACATACGTGAAGACTCCTGAAGCATCAGCGATAACTTCCCCTTCGAATGTTGGTGTCGTTGCCTCACCACCCATCTTCATCACTCGCATCATCACACGAGCGTCGGGACGCGTTTCACCTTTTATGACGGGGATAATGCGCTCTGTAATCTCTGTCGGGTAATCCGTAAACTTTGGAGCTTCAAATGCCTGAACCGCAAATGAGAGCGACGACACGATGCCATTTCCCGCATAGTCAAATGCCTCTACTACCACCGTGTGGTCGCCAGGACCAAGTAGGGGTAGTTCATACAGACCTTTTTTTGTATCATCGTTCCACATCACCCGTTCACCACCGTCAATTTGCACCGCATACTTCTCTATACCTGAATCTGCGTCCTTTGCAGTGAAAATGAGTCGTTTCTTCGGAGATGCTGTCGCTGTTTCATCAAGCGCGATAGTGAATGACTCTGGACGAGCCGTATCTACCGCAAGGCGATAGTGCGCAACCTTACCCCAGCCATCGGCATTTTTAAACTGAATATGGAAATAGTTTTCACCTTGCAGATCAGTGATTTCACGCTCACGGATAGCCGGCTCGTACACGACGGTAGGCACTGTGCTTGAGCGCGCATCGAGTAATGTACGCACTGCAGTCACGCCACCAGGGAGCGCCCACGAGAGTTTTGCAGTGGTACTGGTATACCACTTTGTAGGGTCGCTATGGGTAGACGATTCTACCTTAGGCATACCTGGTGCATTCGAGGGTGCTACATACTCTGGCGCAGGTTCCGCTTTCGGAGATTCACTCGCTGCACTCACCGTATAGGTGCCACCCACCATCCCCGAAAGCACATTGGTGCCCTGCCCATCTGCGGCAAGTACCGAGCCGTTCCCAAAATTAACCTTCGGTGTACCTGGTGTAAGCGCCTTAAAGGTCACCGACATAACGGTGCCCGCACCCCCGGTATACCCTGAAGGTGATCCACCACCAAAAGACACCTTTCCCGAGGCATTGGAAAAAGTAGGTTCGATGGTCCACAGATTAAATATCGAGGATGCCTTTGAAATACCTAATACTTGTATTTCTTTCGGGTTATATGAGAGCGTTGCTTCAGCAGCGTTTATGGGCTTGCCCGCGGTATTTACCACCACCCGTGCTGTCCATGTGCCACCGACCTGAAACACACCTGTTTCAGGTGTCAGTTTGAGAGTTGCTGCGTGTGTGAAAAATGGAAGCAGAAAACAGGCGAAGACAGTGACGAAGATACTCCCGAGTTTGTGATACGTGACGTGCATGAGTGGTAAGTCGAACATTATTAATCTGTGCCCTTGGTATTCCCCTGTGTATCGTCGCGTGTTTTTTGTAAGCGCTGCATGAAACGTCGGAGGAAAAACGCCAACACGACCATACCTATCACACCTGCACTGACGAGCGTCAGTGCCAAAAGTGCAGTGGTGGGGTCAATGAGCCGTGCGGTTTCTTCAGGGGCGAAGACTGCAATACGCTCATTGCCTGCCTTATCAACCGCTTTGACTCTGATAATGCTTTTTAATTTTTGATCGTGGAGCACGTAGGGACTCTTCGCTTCTGTCCACACCACATCTGGAATACCCCACTTGAACAAACTTATTTCTTCAATTGGCTCTTCCATTACCTCAAAGTGGTCAAGTCCTGATTGCTTGTCGGTGGTTGAAAAAACAATGTAGTACTTACCTCCCCAGACTTCATCGTTTTGCACAAGCTCAAGCGAGAAAGGAGAGGGGGGTATGTTGTCATTGGCCACTTCCTCTCCCCACTCATTTGAGATTGCGGTGCCCGGTTTGTCGTCGAGTGTAACTTTTGCACCAAAGACTTTCAGTGGGGCTTCAGTGCCTTCGCCATCATTTAACAACACACGCGTTTCTGGTGCGAATGCTATCTCTGCTTCTTTGGTGTCACCTCCTCCCACTGCAAAACCAGGAATCTGGAAAACGATACGCGCAATGGTGTTGGTCAATCGTGGATCGCCCGGGATGCGCCCACAATAGCCATTAGGGATACCACCGGCAAAACGGATGGTGCGCGCGACGGGATCAATGACCGGCTCCTCAACCCAGAGCGACATAATGGAGTCGCCACGAGAGACATCAATGGCGCTTACCGCTGCGCCGTAGGTGATGGTTGCGTCGATGGTATTGATACACTCCCCTTCGTCGGTATCAGCGCGCACCGAGACGGTGACGGTATCGGCGCGGAACCCATGCGCTTCTGAAGGATCCATGTAGAGGGTAGCTGCATGTGCATACCACGCGGTCACCGAAAACAGCACGCCAGAAAAAAGTGTAGCGAAGAAAACAGTGCGCGTATATTCCCTACAGGTAATAAAATTCCCTGTCATCTTCCTAAGTATAGCAAGCGAATGGTGTATGGAAGCGATGACTTTGGGTATAAGAGAAACCAAAATGCGGTGCCAAGAAATGCCTTGATGGTGATTTAAAAAACACCTCCGGTGAGGTGTTTGCTGTTTAATACCCGTGACTTTTTGAGCCGCGGATTTCCGCAAGAACTTCTTGTGGTACAAGCACACGCGTTTCTGGTAGCTCACACCATCCACCAATATTATAGGCAAAGGAATCCGCTATATTCTTTGCCAAGATATCCTTATATTCTTGGCTCTCAGTATCAAGTTTGAAAATTGTTTTCTTCGGCGCAGTATCCATGTGGACCTCCTTGTTTCTGATTTAAATATACAACACGTATGTTTTAGACACACAAACTGCTGAATACTCTCTCGTGTAGATGCGTTGATTGCAAAGCTGATGTGTAGAAAACGAAAAAACCTACTCGTGGTGGGAGATAGGTTTTCTCGTGTACTCCATTGTTGTGCGGACTGTCGCGCTAGAACGTTGGGGTTGCGATATACGTAAGTGTCGTGGTGTAGTCGTCTCCAGCTTCCTGAAGTGGCGAAATCTGCACCTGATATCCTACCCGCGTGCTGCCTGAGTTAGCCGTGACACCATCTGCCGGCCCATTATGCTGGAAGACTTGTCGTGGCGTGGTCGATGCAGCGACCCAAAGATCTGTGCCAAATTCTGTACCATTGAGGTCATCTTCGGAGGTTAACCCCCAATGTCCCCAGGTATCCGGATTTGCGAGAAGTGCTGATGGTGCGGTCCATGCGGTAGGCGTATTAGTATACGCACCATTAATGAACCCATCGATGTCAGCGCCAGTTGAGCTTTGCAAGTTCTGACTCTGCTCTACCGTAACCACAAAGCCTTGTGTGGCATTGGTGGAAACTTGTAAATCCTGAGCCATGATGGTGGTGGTGCCTGCAGTGAGATTACCAAATGGAATCGCAGTTGCTGTTGATGAACCAGCCGTGGTCGTAGCGCTACCGTTAACCGATGAACTGGTCGCTACACCTGAAATAGTGAAGCTAAACACAGTATCAACGCTTGCGGTAACGACTACATCATCAATGATAGCCACGCGTGTGGCGCCACTATCTTGCATGTTGCCACCTACCGTGATCTCATATGAACCTGCGCTCGACGGATTAGTGATACGAGTATCACCTGTTGTACCGTTCGTGGCATGAGTTCCTATTTCAATCACAATCACTGAACTTGATGCTACTGACGCACCCGATGTAGTGCTTGTTGTAAGCGTAATCGAAGACGTGGTCGTCGACACACCCCAGGTAGTTCCCGAAGGAGACCCTGCAAGCGTAATCTCATTTCCATCGTCAGTGACGTCGATATCACTGAAGTCAAGTCCCGTTGCCCCGGTACCATTGACGGTAAACTGGGCAGGGAACGTAATAGTGATACTTTCGCCAGAGATGGTACCGGTCGGCGTGGTGAAACGAATCGTATGGTTCGCTGGTACACCCCGGTCGGAATCTGAGATGGTATCACTTACCGAAGTAAGTGATGCAGCATCAGCGTCTCTAATGAACGTCGGAATGCCTAAGCTCCAAAGAACTACAGACATACCAACAATGCACGCGACAGTTTGGAGTATTCGCACGGCTTTTACCGTGTGAATCATAGCTCTACGCTGTCTTAATTAGTCACACGCCGTTTTTTATTAATAACAGTGCCCTTGTGCGCTTCCGTGCTCATGCGGTAGCGCGCATTGGTACTATTGTGAACGCTGAAGTCTCCACCTCTCCCGCGTTCGATGATGCGGCTTATGACACGTTTATCTACATGGTACTCGACTGCAAGCCCCCGCAAACTCAGAGTGCCCTTCCCACGAACCCACTTCTGATAGATCTCCTTGCGGAGTATCGGAGTAAGTTTTGTGTTAGTGTGCATATTCCCAGTCTGCGAGCGTTGTCCCCACGCGATGGGGACAACGCTTGTAGCAAACGCTCATATAGTGTAACGCACCGAGGTGATAAGTATGTATTGGTTATGCACAGTGCATTTCCTTTTCTCAAAATAAAAGCACACGTATGTGTGCTTTGAACCTGAGACTCTCACAGAAAATTACTGAGAGCTCATGATGTCACCCGGTCCAATTGAAAAGCAGGATGGAGAAGTCTTCGAGACCTACTTTGGCATTTTGGTTAATGTCTGCTGGCGGGTTTGAATTACCACCATTTGTGCCCCACCAGAAAATTAAAATCGAGAAGTCAATGAGATTCACCTTACCGTCACGATTGAGGTCTGAGCTTCCCGCTACCGGCTTCGCCTCAGTGCCTACACCAAAGGACTGAAGTGCACTGAAAGTACTTTCTCGCTTCACTGTACCACTTACACCCTCAGGGAGAGCGAATTTTACTTTTACAGAATGAGACCCTTGGCCTGCGCGCGCAACAGCGAGTAAGAAGGTCCACCTACCGGAAGCATCAGCAGTGGCCGATTCAACCACTTTGGTATTATCGATATGAATACCCACGCGCGCATTGGGTACTGTCTGTCCTGAAAGCGTGAGAGTGCCACCAAGCTCAACGGATGTCGCAGACAATTTGAGTGTT
>JBJOQE010000006.1:0-5463 GCA_046050105.1 Candidatus Parcubacteria bacterium | reverse complement strand
TGCACCAAAGCGACTCTGCCCTATGACCATATGGTTGCCAGTGCTGGTGTAGGTCATGTCGACACTTTGACGATTTCCTGCCGTGCGAGCAACGGTAAATACATCATTTGGTGCCCCCTGCGATACCTCACGTCCACCCACCTGCCAGGTATAGCGCAGTGCGCCTTGAGACAACACATTCTTTGGCATATAGAACGGCATGGCACGTACCGAGAGCTCATCTTTGGTTGTGGTAAAACGTGCGGGTGAGTAAGGAAGCGTGCCATACAGTGAATTAGTTTCATAGAGCACCACTCGAGGTTTGGTGGGTGAAAGTGTGATGCGACTTTGCGCACTTCGCGCACCGTCACTTGTTTCAGCAAGTACCACAACTTCAGCGTCTCCATAGCGCGGCATGGTAATGGTGGTGGTGTCGGTGCCACGCTGCGCGCCTCCCATAAGTATCTCACCGTTAAGCTTCCACGTAAAAAGAATATCTTTTTTAGGAATAATATTTCCTTGGCGGTAGAGTTGAGGTACTGCAATAAGGCGGACAGGACTTTCTGAGGTTGGTAGAGGCTTGCCCTCATAGGTAAAAGGCACACTGGTGTCTGGTTCAGCAATGATATCGACCGCCCCTGTGGTCACCGTGCGTGATACTGCTATCGTACCGGTGCGCAGAGAAGAGACGCGGGCCTCGACCAAAAGTGGAGTGGCGCCATCCCCCGTTGGTATGGTGATAGAGCGTTGATTGTTCAGAGCAGGGTCTTGCGTGCCGTTTATAAGCCAAGTAACTGTGGCATCTTTGGTTTGCATACCGTAGGACGTCAGTGTCACGGTGATAGTGCTATTGGGGACGGGAAACTGTGGCGAGACGATAAGTTCGAGTGGGTTTACCGGCTTCATGAACAGCGCCTGTGCTTCTTGAGGCAATGTGGAGACACTGCCGCACATAAGCGCGACGAGGAGCGTGGCGGTAAGAGAGATGGTACCAAAATTCATACGTTGCTAGAGAGCTGCAGGTGCTATGTGCCTAAGGTGCGTGTGGCGTTCTGCCTCCGACCCACCTTGTGGGGCGGAGGGGGCTTCCTCTAAGGATCTCATGCGCGCCGTCTCGATATAGGTGCGCTGCGCTTCGTATGCTTGCGCTTGTTCATGGCGCTGCCTTAGGAGTTGCGCCGCGTGCAAGCGCTCCTTGTGCAGTATTTTAGCATGGCGTATCGTATCTTCTTTCCATGAGTAGAGGATGGTGGTAGTGGTCCACAGCGTGATACCGGGAAGAGCGTTCATAAACGGCATAAGCTCTAAGAGCATAGTGGCAAAAAACCCTATCGTTTTTCGCCCGATGAACTTCCCCTCCATGATACGCACACCATGCTGCTGAAACCATAGCCAGTTGGTCATGTAGCCGGTGCCCATAATGAGCCCAGAAAGCGCGAGGTCTACTGCGATAGCAAGACCAATGGCAACCACTGCCAGTACTTGGCCAAAAATCGGCACCCACGCCACTAGTCCGACTGCAGCCAGTGACACCGCAATGAGTATTTTGGGAAAAAACTGGAAGATATCAAAAAAAAGTGCAGTGATAATCATGCACCACGCCGTGGTGGAGTTTATGCGCCAATGAGGTTTCCGTGAAGAGGTGGTAGTGCGCATACGGGTGTGTTAGGAAGCGCCGAGTTCATCGCGTGCTTTTGCGATGGCCAAAAGCTGTGAAGGGTCTGAGGTAATGATCTGGTCTTCGGTATAGGAAGCGATAATCTTGAGCGCCACATGCTTCATGCCTGCAAAGAAGATACCCTCCCCTACACCCGATTCCAGGAGGAGATATTTTTCTTCATCGGTGAGATTGAAGACTTTTTGAACCCGATCTATCGAGGTCGGTGACTGCTTCATGAGGAGCTGAATCGAAGAATTCGTTATCATAGGCATACCATATTCTGAGCGAAGGAAGTCATCGACGTCTTGGGTGATAGTGGCAAGCCCGAGGTAGTATTTGCGACCACGCTTTGCAATGGAGGTCAGGAATTCTGCGGTATCGTTTGACTTCATCATCCACCACGCTTCGTCGATAACCAAGAGGCGCTTCTTTAAGGTGCGACGAATCGCACTCCAGATGTGGTGAGTGATGATATACATGGCGATGGTCTTGAGTTCATCTTCCATATCGCGAAGTGAGAAGACCACAAACTTTTGATCGATATCGACGTTCGTTGGTTGGTTTAAAAAACCTGCCCATGTACCAGACGTGTATTTTGAGAGACGTTGCGCAATGGATTCCGAGCCCTCCATGCCGCGGAGCACGAGCTCAAAGTCGGAAAGGAGTGGTGGCGGCACATTTGAATAGTCATTTTGTCCATTGATGTCTTTAAGGGCATAGGTTTCGGTAATGGCGCGATCCACAATGGACTCTTCTTCGGGAGAGAGGCCGCCGAGCATAATGCGCATGAGACCCATCAGGTTGATAGTGTGTGAGCGGAGAATATCTTCGGGGCTTTCGTCTTCTTGTAGTTTGGGAAGGTCGAAGGGGTTGATGTGGTGGGTCGATGAAAGCGAAATGTTAAAGAAGCGACCACCCGTGGCTTCCGCCAAGTATTCATATTCGCGCTCAGGGTCGACGACAATCACATCGGTGCCGAACATTAAGGAACGTAAAATCTCTAGCTTTGCAGCATACGACTTGCCTGAGCCTGAAGTGGCAAAGGTGACTGAGTTGTAGTTTGGCAGTGAAAAGCGGTCGAAAAGCACGAGAGATGAGTTGTGTCGGTTTACTCCGTACAAAATACCGGTATCCGCGGTAAGGTCAAAAGAGGTAAAGGGAAAAAACGATGATAACGGCTCAGAGTTAAATTTATTGTGCACTTCAAGTGCATCCTGCCCTATGGGGAGGATGCTTTTGAATGCCTGCTCCTGCTCAAAGAGTGCCGGCTTCACCATAATCATTTTTGCATCAAGGATGCCGCGTATTTCAGACTCCGTTTTCTGAAGCTCTTGATCGGAGTCGCCGTAAATGGCGAGGTAGAGACCCACATTAAACAGCTTTTCCTCTGCCTGCTGGAGGCGGTCACGGAGATCTTCGAGGTTTCTGTATGCCGCCTCAAGCTCAGGAGAGCGTACGAGGCCTTTGTCTTCTCGAATGGCAATCTGACTTTGCACTTCAGCAACCTTCTTCTGGAACTGCTTCAAGACATCGGCAGTATCGAGCGGATGAATAAAGATTGATACATCGAAGATGCGCTCGAGATTTAAAATTGGCTCCAGCCAACCGTCATTGAGATAGCGTGGGAATGAGACCACAAAAAAAGATCGTACGAGCTTTCCACTCATGTTGAGCTCACGTGGCAGTACCTCCACACCGGCTGGTGCCACAATATCGGCAAGGGTGAGCGGCGCACCATTTGTCGCTGACGGCAAGTGGAGATCGCTGCTTTTGGTTACCTGCGCTGCTTTTTTTTGGAGTAGATCGAAAAGTCCCATAATACTGTCTATTATTGCACAGGCGCTGCACGTCCTTCTTCTCCTGGGTTAAAGAGATGATAAAACAACTCGATAATCTCATCGCCGCCAAGCGGTATTGAGCGCACCCCGAGACGTGCCAGACCACTTTCCACCACACCGACACGTTGCTCGAGTTGCGTGCGGTGTTCCTCAAAGCGCATCTCATCAGACACTGGCTGTGGTTTTTGGCGCGTGATAAGAGCGTTGAGGCTCTTTTCGATGTTTACCGCTACCGGGCTGTAGGGAACTACCACGAAGAAGCTCTTCACCATGATATCCACTTCACTCGTGAACGTGCGAATGAACTCAATGTATTCACGGAGCTGCACTTTCATAAGATCATTTTCTTGGCCTTCCTCTTTTCCATGGAGGAGGGTGAGATAGGGTTCAATGTTGAGGCGGCGCGATTCTATGACAATTTGTATAGAGAAATCGAGAGTATTTAAGAAGGACTGAAACTGTGACAGAATAGCCTCTTGCTCGTCGCGTGATTTGAGCGCGAAGTTAATTGATGATGCCATGATGATGGAACGCAGACTTCCATCGCGCAGGATGGCAATGCCATCTCGCACTTCACGGAGAGGGACAAACGACTGCGTTGCTGATGTTTTTTGTGTGGCCATGAGTTGGTACTAGCGACTCTTTGCTTCTATGTCTTTGTTCATTGCGCGCAGCTCGAGTGAACGCGAAAGTGATGAAAGGTTATTGTGGGACACCACCTGGAAGTCGGGTGCAGGCATTGGTGTGGCAGTTGATTTTACGACATCCTTTTTCCAACGATATTGTCGACCTCTGGTGAAGTAGGTCACCATCGCCTCTATCATAAATGAGAGCGGACGGTTGTTTATCTGGTAGAACGCCAGCCCAAGCGCAAGGGCAATAACGGGGCCGCCGATGAGCACAAAGAGTATAAACGGTAAGAACACAAAAAGTATAAATGCTGCCCCTGCACCACCTGCAAGATACACAAACTGTTTCCAGGTAAATGGCCCGAAAATACGGTCTTCAACATCAATAAATTGTGGTACTTCAAATTTCATATACCCCGTACGTGCATTTCTGCATTTCGTTTCTTCATTATATAGGTATCTCGACTAAAAAAGGTGTTGACCTCGGGATTACCCAACCGAAGCAGAACATCAAAAACGTTGAGACATACCATCTCAACGTTTTTGATAGAGCTATGAAGCTGGCGGCTTTGGTGTTTGGTCGAGCATGCTGTGGTATGACGCTTTCGGCCCGGTGCCTTCGAGAGGTTCTTCAGGTGCACCGCCATGCATCAGTGACGCCTTGAGGTTTTGAAGGAGGGCGTTCGGGAGTGCGGTGGTACCCTTCGGGTCATGTGGTGCAGCTACCTCACCCGTGCTCTGTGGCATCACGCGTGATGCTGGGATGTGGGGTGTTGGTGTAGGAGCTGGTACAGCGGGGACTGGAGAGGAAGAGAGGCTATCTGTCGTTGGGACCGGCTCCCCTAGGGCGCCTGATAAATTACTTTTTCGATATGCTTCGTGCAGGGTGGCCATTTCTTCTTCGTGGCCTGCAAATATCTCAGCTTCAATTAAGTCGACGAGTGATTTCACAAAGCGGTCTGACTGCATGATCTGTTGTGTCTGTTGAGCTAAGACGCTCCGAGGTGTAAGGCCGACAAGGATATCAGAGATAAGTACCATCATCGCGCGACGAATAGAACGGTCTTCCATCGAAGGGTGCTTGGAGAGTACATCGGCAATTTTTTCAGAGTCATGAAGGGCACGAAGCGGCTCTGAGAGCAATTTATATTGTGAGGCGAATGAATCCATGATTAGGGTGTCATGTTACGGCGCTGCGCGTTATTGTTTTTTTGATTAGCAAGCATCGAGTTAAGTGTCGCAACTTATTGCTGTGGAATGTTCAGTCCAAATTTAGCCCCATGAGTAGTTTTATCAGTCCACTGCTCAAAGGATTTCACATATGCAGATTCAATAGTTGTAGCCGACGCACCCTTTT
>JBJOQE010000005.1:0-17750 GCA_046050105.1 Candidatus Parcubacteria bacterium | reverse complement strand
CATACAAACATGCACGCGAGTATCGCCCAACACTTACCAAGGACTCTATCGCTGACGTCGTAAAGGGTGCATCGTTCGATGCCTCAGTATTTGCGCCAGGTGATGTGATTGCGGTCTCAGCCCTCTCGAAGGGTAAGGGTTTCCAGGGTGTGGTAAAGCGACACGGCTTCGGCGGTGGTCGTGCGTCACACGGCCAGAAGCACTCACTCCGTGAACCAGGAGCCATTGGTGGCGGTGGTCGCGCAGGAGGTCGCGTCAATAAAGGTATGCGCATGGCAGGCCGTATGGGCACTGAGCGTGTCACTATTAAAAATCTCACGGTGCTCGCGGTCGACCCGGAGAATCAGACCATCGTTGTCTCAGGCGCAGTTCCCGGAAGAAAGGGAACTATGGTTGAGGTGCGTGGCATCTAACCTCATAACGTCACTTATATGGATACAAAAATCTACGATGTAACGGGGAAGGAAACTGGCACAATAGCCTTGCCTGAAGCCGTTTTTGGCGCTTCATGGAACGCAAATCTCGTTCACGAGGTGGTCGTTTCTATGCAGTCAAATGCGCGCGCTTCTACTGCACACACGAAGTTTCGTGGTGAAGTAGCTGGCGGTGGTAAGAAGCCATGGAAACAAAAGGGTACGGGCCGTGCACGTCATGGTTCATCACGCTCACCTATCTGGGTTGGCGGCGGTGTTGCCCATGGTCCACGCACAGAAAAGAGCTACGCTAAGAAAATCAACAAGAACGTACGCGCGAAGGCGCTCGCCGTCGTGCTTTCAAAGAAGTACGCAGACGGTCAGATTGTTTTTGTCGACTCCCTCAGCTTTGGTAAGCCGTCCGCAAAGGATGCCCGCGCTGCTATGGTG
Source organism: Candidatus Parcubacteria bacterium (assembly GCA_046050105.1). Lineage (GTDB taxonomy): Bacteria > Patescibacteriota > Minisyncoccia > Phycocordibacterales > UBA918 > JAYQPD01. The sequence goes on along the minus strand of JBJOQE010000005.1, from coordinate 16,887 downwards.
GGTCTTGGTGCTGTAGCAAAAGATCTTCCCATCAAGCGCAAGAATGCGGCACTCGTCCTCCTTGCATCGCGCGATGAGCACACTGAAAAGAGCTTCCGTAACTTCGGCAATGTTGAAGTGATGCAGGCTCGTGACGTGAATCCGGTCGAGGTTCTCACCTACAAGTACGTCATCGTCGCAGATCCTAAGGCTTCACTTGAAGTGCTCTCGGGTCGTGTTGCGTCGAAGGCGGTAATTGCGAAGAAGAAATAATATGGCTCTCTTTGGATCAAAGAAGGCAGCGCCTAAAAAGGCGGCAAAAGTAGCAAAACCGGCAATCGCTGTGGGGGACACCTCATGGGTGATTGTGAAGCCACGTATTACTGAAAAGGCAGCGATTTTGGGTGATAAAAACATTTACGTGTTTGAAGTCGCTCGTCGCGCCACCAAAAAGGATGTCATGAATGCAGTGGCAGCGCAGTTTAAGGTGACACCTACCAAGGTGAATATCGTGAACCGTACGCACCGCACCACCAAGTCGCGCGCGCGCAACCGCACCGTGACGGTCTCGGGCCTCAAGAAGGCACATGTACACCTTAAGAAGGGTGATACTTTGAACCTTGTCTAATTCTGTAATTATCAACCATGAAACACTACAAACCAGTCACTCCGGGACGTCGTGGTATGTCGGTGGTCTCGTATCGCGAGCACCTCACGACCACCAAGAATGCTCCACTTAAGTCGTTGACCCGTGGCAAGCGTTCAACTGGTGGACGCAACGCACAGGGTCGTACCACCAACTTCTACCAAGGTGGCGGCGTGAAGCGCACCTACCGTGAAGTAGACTTCACCTACGACAAGAAGAACATTGAAGCAGTGGTTGAGTCGATTGAATACGACCCATTCCGCACTGCCTTCATTGCGCTTGTGTGCTACAAGGATGGCGAACGCCGCTATGTGGTTGCCCCTAAGGGCATGAAGCAGGGCGACACGTTTACCGTCTCTGAAGATGCACGTGTGAAGATGGGTAACCGCCTTCCACTTCGCAAGATTCCCATTGGTACCTTCGTGTACAACGTAGAGTTGAAGCCAGGAGCAGGTGCACGTATTGCGCGCTCAGCAGGTAACTACGTCGAGGTAGTTGCGCAAGACGCAGGCTATACACAGGTAAAGATGCCATCGTCTGAGATTCGCAAGATTCTCGATACCGCGTGGGCAACCATCGGCGCCTCATCAAACGATGAGCACCGCCTCACCAACTTGGGTAAGGCAGGACGCTCACGCCTTATGGGTATGCGCCCAAAGAACCGTGGTTCTGCTCGTAACGCCGTCGACCACCCACACGGTGGTGGTGAAGGCCGTATGGGTCGTGGACATCGTCGTTCACGCACCGTACAGGGCCGCCCTACGGGCAAGGGTCAGAAGTCACGTCGCCCAAAGAAGTACTCGAACATCCTCATTGTGTCTCGCCGCAAGCCAGGGCCACGTATGCGCTCAGGTAACTAGAGATACAAACGAAATACACTGCACACGAAAAAACGCCCTCACAAGGGGCGTTTTTTCGTGTCTGCGGAATAAAAAAACCGCCCCAAGTATACGGGGCAGTATGAAGTATTACGTTCGCTTTATGCAGTTCCTGCGCGCTTCCGGCTCCATGCACGTGTCCATGCAAGGGTGTCTATTTGCGCCTGTACAAAGCGGTTGCCCCTGGGGAGTTGAATGCCATCTTGTGCGAGCTGGTCGAGTACCGCTTTCTCAGCCTGGTGCATTTCTTGTTCAATCTCCGTATCACTTGGGGGAGCGGCGGATTGCGTATGTTTCATGTGACCTCCTGTGTTTCTGTCGCGATTCTGTCATAGCACACGGTGCTCTGCAAGTCGTGAGAAGAAACATCTATATAAAAACCGCCCCGATACTTGGGGCGGCTGTGCTTAGGCGTCTTCCAGCTCGCGGCGTCTGACGCGCGAAGTGGTGGAAGGGGGTGGAGAAGGGCGGCGCGGCGGCTTGTGCGGCCCACCATCGTCGCCTCGTTTCTTGAATCTCTCCCATACACGCGCAAGGGCAATAGCTTGCATGAGTGAAGTCATCATTCGCGTGTGCGTAGGCGACGCTAAAGGGTCAATCCTGTGCTCCATCTTGACGATCTCGCGTTCACGGATGAGTTCTGCCTCACATGTGTTCGCAAATCGAGCCCACTCGCTGTAGGCAGACCAGGAAAATGTGTTCATTTTCAGACCTGCGCAGGTGACGGGTGGGAGCTGCACGCTCCCTAGCGGACCTTTCTGAACTTTGTTGCTTCGCTGCTTCATACTTTCCTCCTGAACGTATCTCTTCGTATTCTGTCACACCTTCACGGGTACACAAAACATGTAGCTGGCCACGATATGTTTGAAATATCTGTCCAAACGGCCAAGAAACTACCACAACATACGGCTACATGTTTGACATTATCCACACGTTCGAGTACTATTCACCCCGTCCAGCCCCACTTTCACGTGCGTGCTCATGCGGTTCATAAAGTCGCCTTGAAGTTGTCTTGGCGGCCACGAATCACAAGCGTCCAAGGGTTAAGTGGCGGCCTCTTTTACGGCTCTCTGGCGCGCGTTACGCGCTCTATAGTACCTACGTGAAATTGGAGCTGGATTTTTCTAATACTTATGTCACGATCGCTCTACAAAGGCCCCTACGTTGATGCCAAGCTTCTCAAGAAGGTTGCTGGCAAGAAGCCGTCTGATACGGCAACTATTAAGACGTGGGCACGCCGCTCCCAAATCAGCCCTGAAATGGTGGGCTTTACCTTTGGGGTATACAACGGCAAGCAGCACATCGACGTATTCGTTTCTGAGGAAATGGTAGGTCATCGCCTCGGTGAATTCTCTCCAACGACCAAGTTCGTCCGTCACGGCGGTAAGATGCAGAAGGAAATGGAAGTAAAGAAGCAGGAAGCTGAAGTTGCCGCAGCAAAGGCAGCAAAGTCTGCAGTTGACACCAAGAAAAAATAATCCATGAAAGCTGTACTCTCAAACTATCACCAGTCTCCTCGCAAGGTCCGCCTTGTAGCTGGTCTCGTGCGTGGCAAGCGTGTTGCCGAGGCTCTTCATGCGCTTTCGTTCCTCGATAAGCGTGCAGCCCTTCCGTTCAAGAAGGTGATTGAGTCGGCACTCGCCAACGCAAAGCAGCAGGGCAAGGAAGAGGCTTCACTCATCGTTGGCACTGTTGCCGTCGATAAGGGCACCGTTTCTCGCCGCTTCATGCCTCGCGCTCGCGGTTCAGCATCGCCTATTAATCGCCGTTCGAGCCATATTTCGGTTACCCTCGCCGAGAAGGCATAATGTCGTTTTGATACTTTACTACTATGACTCACGTAGCACATCCATACGTCCAGCGCCTCGGCATCATTCGTGATTGGCGTTCTCGCTGGTTCCCGGCGAACCCAAAGCGTTTCCGCGAATTCCTTCGTGCAGACTCCACTGTGCGCCGCTTCCTCGAGAAGCGCCTCCGCACTATGTATGTGGGTGGGGTAGACATCGAACGCGACGAGAAGACTATGCGCATCATTGTGCGCACGTCTCGCCCTGGTATGATCATTGGTCGCTCAGGCGAGGGAGCAACCAACCTCAAGAAGGAGATCGACCAGAAGCTCCGCGCACTCAAGCTTTCTGAGGTTCCTGACATCAAGCTCGACATCGAAGAAATTCGCGTCCCTGAATCGTCAGCAGCTATCGTTGCCATGATGATTGCTGAAGGCCTCGAGAAGCGCATGACCTTCCGCCGTGTCATGAAGCAGACCATCGAAAAGGTGATGGCAAACCGTGATGTGCAAGGCGTGCGCATCATTCTCTCAGGCCGCCTTGGTGGCGCTGAAATGGGCCGTACCGAAGAACTCAAGAAAGGTCGTATCCCGCTTCAGACCCTCCGCGCCGACATCGACTTTGCTCGCGAGAAGGCATACCTCCCGTATGGCGTTATCGGTGTGAAGGTATGGATCTACAAGGGCGACATCTTCACCGACCGTCGCGCCGCACAAAATCAGCAGGAGAAGCGTGAGGAATCATCGCCATCAGCATCACGCCGCCCATCATCACGCGCTCCGCGCAACTAAACGGCTAACGACCCTATCATGCTTTTCCCTAAGAAAGTTAAACACCGCAAGTGGCAGTCATTCCGTCGGAATCCTGACCGCATTACGCCAGACACTCGTGGTCTTACGGTTGCTTTTGGCTCGTATGGCCTTAAGGCAACGACCCACTGCCGTGTGAAGTCAAACCAGATTGAAGCAGCGCGCCGTGTGATTTCTCGCACACTCGGAAAGTCCGGCCGCATCTGGGTGCGCATCTTCCCCGACCGTCCCTACACCCGCAAAGCAGCTGAAGTACCGATGGGTAAGGGAAAAGGTGACCCAGAAGGTTTTATCTTTGAAGTACTCCCTGGCCGCGTGCTCTTCGAGGTAGACGGCGTTACTGCAGAAGTTGCCAAGGAAGCATTCCGCAAAGCAACTGCTAAACTTCCGGTAAAGGGTAAGTGTGTCGCACGTGAGGGGTAATCGCGCGCACTCTCGACAACAATCGTAAAATACTGTATATAAAGAGACCATTATGATGAAAGAACTTGTTAAGAAGACTGACAAAGAGCTCAAGGAACTTCTCGCAGAAAAGCGTGAGTTTGTTCGCTCGTTCCGCTTTGGCATGGCAGGTTCTGCAACTCGCGACACCAAGGCTGGCAAGAACGCAAAGCATGACGTCGCACGCATCATGACCGAACTCACTCGTCGCAAGTATGCAGCGAATGGAGCAGCTAACGCAGTCACCGCGTAATAATTTTCATGACACAGCAAGATACAACAACTAAAGAGGGAGGTGGTCGCGAATTTCGCGGCACCGTCGTGTCGTCCAAAATGAAGGACACGGTCGTAGTGGCTGTTGAGCGCTACGTAAAGCACCCAAAGTACCAGAAGTTTCTCCGCCGCACCAAGAAGTTTCTCGCGCATGATGAAGGGAATACTTCAGTGCTCGGCACTTCGGTGACCATTCGCGAAACCCGTCCAATCTCACGCCGCAAGACTTTCATTGTAGTTAAATAATATGATTCAGGATCGCTCAATTGTCACCATCGCCGATAACTCCGGAGCTAAGCTCGGACGTATCTTCAAGGTACTCGGTGGTTCGAAGAAACGCTATGCACGCGTGGGCGATCTCGTCATTCTCTCAGTGCAGACTGCAGAGCCTCGCAAGGCCGTGAAAAAGAAGGAGGTATGCCGTGCTATTGTGGTGCGCTCACGTGCAGCATTCCGCCGCAAGGATGGTTCGTACGTTCGCTTCGACGACAATGCCGTAGTGCTTATCGACAAGACCAAGCCAGAGCCACGTGCAAACCGTGTCTTCGGTCCGATTCCTCGCGAAATTGCAGAAAAGGGTTACCAGAAAATTGTGTCTCTCGCACCTGAAGTGGTGTAAGGCCTCATCTATTTGATACGCATATGAAAATCAAGAAAGGAGACACCGTTATCGTAACCACCGGAAAGGACCGCGGCAAGAGTGGCACTGTCCTCCGCGCATTCCCCAAGGACATGAAGGTTATCGTTGAGGGCATGAACATCGTGAAGAAGCACCGGAAGGGTTCAAAGTCTGGCTCAAAGGGACAGATTATTGAAATCTCTATGCCGCTTCAGGTTGCAAACGTTGCACTCAAGGACCCAAAGGGAGGCAAGCCAACTCGCGTTGGATACAAGATTGAAGGAGGGAAGAAGGTTCGTATCGCAAAGAAAAGCGGCACTAAGGCATAAATTTAATACACCATCATGGAGCAGACTAAACAGAAAGTAGCTAAGTCGTTTGAAGCCCTTAAGGGTGAGTTCGGCTATACAAACGTCATGCAGGCGCCAAAGCTCGCCAAGGTGGTTATTTCTGTGGGCGTCGGCAAAGTGTCTGACAAGAATCGTCGCAAGATGATCGAAGACCGCCTCGGCCGCATCACCGGCCAGAAGGTGACCCCTCGCGCTGCAAAGAAGTCGGTTGCCTCATTCAAGAGCCGCCAGGGCGACATCATCGGCTACCAGGCAACACTCCGCGGTGCCCGCATGAACCACTTCCTCGACAAGCTCATCCACATTGCACTCCCACGCACCCGTGACTTCCGCGGTATTGCACTCTCGTCTATCGATGATATGGGCAACATCTCTATCGGTCTCAAGGAAAACACCATTTTTCCTGAGACTTCAGACGAAGACGTGAAGGACGTGTTTGGCTTTGCTATTACCATCGTGACCACCGCAAAGACTAAGAAGGAGGCAGAGGCTTTCCTACGCTTGATAGGCTTCCCCCTTCAAGAGGTTAAGTAAAGAAGTTTGTATTTGGAACAAACGAGCGGAATCCCGAAGGGATTCCGCTCGTTTGTGTTTTTAGTACTGGCGTTATATAGTCGTTCGCAGTAAGAAGTTCAAATAGGAAAGGAAGATAAAGCATGTTTAACAAGCCAGAATATGCATTGTTGGTGACAGAGTCTTGCAAGAATATTCGCGAATTTCTTGCAGCTAAAGAGGGTGTAGATGCTGAACAAGTACCGCCCGATCGCGTAGAAAGAGAATGGCAAACTGCCGTGAATATTGCTCAGCGGTTTCCTCCACCCGTTCGTCTTAAGGTACTCCATTTTCACAATGGTGTATCTACACCATCCAAAGAAACTATTGAGAAGGCCCATGACGCGGCCCTTCACTATAACGAATGTATGTGGGCGTTATATCTCGAGCAAGTTTCTTTAATGTTTCGACATTACGGAGTTGGTTATGGAGGTGGAGAATGTGCGAAAGAAGCGGCGAACATAATTGCAAGTGTTACTAGCCCATCTGAAATTGCGCTCGGTTGGTAAATAGTAAGCCACACCTTTCATGGTGTGGCATTTTCAATGCCATCACTAAAATAGGCCAATCCCTCAATCATACGGAGGACCGCCCTCCATATGAGCGATGTTGCTTTCCAGTTTAGCGAGCGAAGCACTTCAATGCTTTTCCGAGCATTTGCAGCCGCCGAGCACGGTCTTTTCGTGCAGTAGAACGGAGCGGAAAGTCGGCGGCGAAACCGAAGCGAGCCCTCGCAGGGGGCGGAGCGGTCGGAAAAGCGTTGAAGTGCTTCCTCGAGCGCCAGGTTGACTCTCAACCTTGACTCTGGTATCTTATAGCCACTAAAGACCTACGCGGTTTTCAGGGCCAGTTGAATAGTAGAGAAATAGTCTGGGAGATTATTTCTCAAGGCGCGCCGTATGTTTGACATCGGAAAGCGCGACTGCTACGATGCACCCCGAAAGTCCGCTCGAGGCTTTTTATTTTAATCATCCCATGGCAAAGAAATCAGTACTTGCACGCGCTGCACGCGCACCGAAGTTCAAAAGCCGAGTCGTTCGTCGTTGCTTCCGCTGCGGTCGTAAGCGCGGATATATGCGCGATTTCGATGCGTGCCGTATCTGCTTCCGCGAAATGGCACACGAGGGACATATTCCAGGTATTAAAAAGTCATCATGGTAAGCGATCCAATCGGAGATTTCGTCAACCGCCTCAAGAATGCGGGTGCCGTCCATAAAGAGTCTGTCGAGGTTCCATACTCGATCATGAAGCACAAAGTTGCTGACGCGCTTGTGGCGTGCGGTTTCCTTACCTCTGCAAAGATGCAAGGGAAGAAGGTGAAGAAGACTTTGGTGGTAGGGCTTGCCTACGAACATGGTCGTTCTATGATCCGCGGTGTATCCCGCGTATCAAAGCCTGGTCGCCGCATGTACGCAGCAGTCCACGAGATTATTCCCGTAAAGTTCGGTAAAGGAAAGCTCATTCTCTCAACACCAGAAGGTATCCTCACGGGAGAAGACGCAAAGGCAAAGAACGTTGGTGGAGAGCAACTCTTCAAAATCTGGTAATCACCCATTGTTAGCCCCTATTTGAATTATATGAGCCGTATTGGTAAACAACCCATCACTCTTCCTTCGGGAGTCGAAGCATCTTTCACCGATGGTGTCTTGAGCGTGAAGGGTCCGAAGGGGTCTCTCCGCCGCGACATGAAGAACGATGTTTCAATCGTACTTGATGCTGGCGTCATCACGCTTGCGCCTGCACGCGACACCGACTTCGCGCGCGCTCTATGGGGCACCTACGCTTCACACATCAATAACATGATTACTGGCGTCTCTACTGGTTACCAGAAGAAGCTTGAAATTGAAGGCGTGGGATACCGCGGTGAAGTGAAGGGTCGCACACTCGTGCTTGCACTCGGCTTCTCGCACCCGGTAGAAATCGCTATTCCCGAGGGTATTGAGGTGTTGATTGAAAAGGGTACGTTTACCATCACCGGCATCGACAAAGACGTACTCGGTCAGTTCGCTGCAACGGTACGTGGCATGAAGGAGCCAGAACCGTACAAAGGCAAGGGTATCCGATACCAAGGTGAATACATTATCCGTAAGCAGGGCAAGAAGGCTGTCTAATGCGCCCGTAGCAAATCACTACCATGAGTACTACGTCACGAAAAATCGAACAGCGAACACGTCGTCATACGCGTATTCGCGCACGTGTCATTGGCACAGCAGAGCGCCCACGCCTTGCGGTGTTTCGCTCGAACCGCTTTATTTATGCGCAGCTTATAGACGACTCGAAGGGCGCAACCATTGCAGCTTCAAACTCACGCACCATGAAGGGCGCAACTGCACGTGAGCGCGCAAGTGAAGTGGGGAAGGCCATTGCAACTGAAGCGAAGAAGAAGGGCGTTGCACTTGCCGTCTTTGATCGTGGCGGATTCCAATACCAGGGCGTCATTGCGGCTTTGGCCGACGGTGCGCGTGAAGCAGGTCTTTCATTCTAATTGCGTATGATTAACGAAACAACAACAGCAGTACCGGCCGTAGCGCCAACAGAGGCAGGAGCTTCTTCGTTCCCACGCCGCGACTCACGCGACCGTCGTGGAGGTTCCGCAGGTGGCGCTGGACGCTCTCCTCGTCGCGGCCCACGTCGCGAAGAGCGCCCTCGCTCTGAATACGACAATAAGATCATCTCTATCCGCCGCGTAGCCCGCGTGATGGCTGGTGGTCGGCGTTTCAACTTCAGCGTTGCTATCGTTATCGGCAACAAAGCAGGGAAGGTGGGTGTTGGTCTCGGAAAGGCAGGAGACACACAGCTTGCTATTGAGAAGGCTACTCGCAGCGCAAAGAAGAACATGATCACCGTCTCACTCAACAAGAGTAAGATGATTCGTCACGACGTTGAGGCAAAGTACGCTGCAAGCCGCGTTATGATTATGCCTGCGAAGGGCCGCGGTCTGGTGGCAGGAAGTTCGGTACGTACTGTGCTTGAACTTGCAGGTATCCACGATGTGACCGCCAAGATCTTCTCTCGCAGCAAGAATCAGCTCAACAACGCACGCGCAGCCATCAAGGCACTTCAGGAACTCCGTGGTTAATTTTTCTATCTAACCGTAACTACCATGCAGCTTCATCAACTCAAACCTAAGAATAGTCGCACGACCGCTCGCCGCATCGGCCGCGGTGGTAAGCGTGGCAAGACTTCCGGTAAAGGAGGTAAGGGTCAGACAGCACGTGCTGGTGGCCGCCCACGCCCAGAGCTTCGCGATATGATCAAGCGTCTTCCTAAGCGCCGTGGTTTCGGTAAGAACCGCGCTCTCACGGTTAACAACGAACGTGTGCGCCCATACGTGGTAAACGTGTCTGCACTCAACATCTTTAACGATGGAGACACTGTGAACCCAAAAGTTATCGTTGCACGAGGTATTCTCGAGGCGCGCGATGGTCGCGAGGTGGCTATTAAGATACTTGGCACCGGCGACCTTTCAAAGAAGCTCATTGTCTCTGGGTGCACGGTTTCAACTACTGCGCGTACCAAGATTGAAGCCAAGGGCGGTTCCGTAGCATAATAGAGCCTATGGATACCATTTTTCACAAACTTAAACTCATCATCTCTGATGAGGTGCTACGCAACCGTGTGCTTTTTGTTCTTGGTGCACTTATCGTGTTCCGGGCGCTTGCCGTCATTCCCATTCCTGGTGTTGATGCTGCAATGCTCGCACAGTTTTTCTCACAGAACCAGTTTCTGGGTCTTCTGAACTTGTTCTCTGGTGGTGGCCTTTCAAATCTTTCCATCGTCATGCTCGGTGTTGGCCCATACATCACTGCGTCGATCATCATGCAGCTCCTCACCGTGATGTCGCCGAAGATGAAGTCGATGTACTCAGAGGAAGGGGACGCAGGTCGCAAGAAGTTTTCACAATACAGCCGCCTTCTTACGCTTCCGCTCGCCACCCTTCAGGGCTTTAGCTTCCTCATGCTCCTTGAAACACAGGGTATTGTGTCACACCTCTCTACTTTCCAGTTCATCATGAACGTAGTGGTGGTTGTCGCCGGATCAATGCTTCTCATGTGGCTTGGTGAGCTCGTGACTGAGTTTGGTATTGGTAACGGTGTATCTATCATCATCTTTGCGGGTATCGTGGCCGCGCTTCCTCAGATGATTGGCCAACTCCTCTTCTCGTTTGATGTGTCTCAAGCACCGCTTTACCTCGCGTGTGTGGCTGCTGCTATGGCGGTCATTGCTGCGGTGGTGGTGATGACCGAAGCCGAGCGCCCCGTACCGATTACCTATGCAAAGCAGGTGCGTGGTGGTGAGACCTATGGTGGGGTATCTACCTACCTTCCACTTCGCCTCAACCAGGCCGGTGTGATTCCCATCATCTTCGCACTTTCCATCCTCCTTTTCCCTCAGATGATTCTGAACATCCTCTCGTACCTCGATATCCAGGGTGTGTCGGAGTGGTCGGCAAAGCTCACTGAAATCACCCAAAACCAATGGCTCTATGCAGCGGTGTACTTTGTGCTCGTCTTCCTCTTCACTTACTTCTACACTGCAGTGACCTTCGACCCAGACGCAATGTCGAAGAACCTCCAGCGTTCAGGTGCGTTCATTCCTGGAGTGCGCCCGGGCACACACACCTCAGAGCACATTGCGAACATCATCACCCGCCTCACCTTCGTTGGTGCTATCTTCCTCGGCTTCATCGCAGTGCTACCGCTCGTCATGCAGGCGTTGACTGGCATCACAGCACTCGCCATTGGTGGTACTGCGCTTCTCATTGTGGTGAATGTGGTGTTGGATTTGATACGACGTATTGATTCCCAGATTTCAATGCGCGAATACTAGGATTCCCCTGAATTCCGCGCACTTCTTCGTTACGGAACCTAGCCCTGCTGCTCAACGTGGGTCACACCACGCCTCGCACCAGGGCTTCTCCGTGCCTCGAATTGCATCGAAATTCAAAAGAATCCCAAAGCGCATAGAGGCACAATCTACTTCGTTGCCTTCAAAGAAAAGCCGCTCGCAGTACTCTGTGTACAGCTCGCGGCTTTTCTTCTTGTCGCCTCGCGCCAGTTTTTCTTCGACCATAGGGAGTTAGAAAAACAAGTACCCTTGGGGTGCGCCAGCGTTACAAGGAGCGGAAGCGACTATGTAACGCAAGTACCCTTGGGGTGCATAGTGCTCCATCCGCTGGGATGGAGATAACGGTCTCGGAAACCGAGGTGCCGAACGGGCATTTATAAATAGGCAAAAACCAAGTACAATACGGCTCTCATGATTGAAAAAGAAATCACCGGCCAGCTCGTCCTCATCATGGCGCCCTCAGGCGCAGGGAAGGGCTTCCTTATCAACCACCTACGTACCGCCTTTGAGCATGACCCGCACGTGCACTTTGCGGTGTCCTGTACCACGAGAGTGCCACGTCCTGGTGAAGTAGATGGTCACATGTACCACTTCATCACTCGTGAGGAGTTTGAAACCCGCATGCGTGAAAACGACTTCCTCGAATGGGCGGAGTACAGCGGCAATTTCTACGGCACACCGAGGAGTGAAGTGGTCATGCCGCTTCGCGAGGGGAGGGTGGTCATCCGTGAAGTGGAGCTCCAGGGAGTGTTGGCTATTCGCGAGCGCATTCCGCCTGAGAATCGCTCCATCATCTTTATCGACGGTGGCCCGTGGGACGTGCTCCGCGAGCGCATTATTGCTCGTGCACCTATCTCAGTGGGTGAGCTCGAGCTTCGTCGCGAGCGCTACGTGGAAGAGATGAGTTCCAAGGCCTTCTCCGACCTCGTCATCGACAACTCAGACCAACACAAAGTGGAGCTTGCGAAAGAGCGCCTCGTGAACATCGTCAAAGAGGCCATTGCCAGAATCCCTAAAAGAGAAGATCAGCTGTCATAACATTTATGAAACCCGAAACCATCATATTTATCGGCCCACAGGGAAGTGGTAAGGGCACACAGATAGCAAAGCTTGCCGGCGCGCTACGTGCTGCAGACCCTACGCGTCGTGTGGTAGACATCCAGACCGGGCGTCGTTTCCGCGCGCTTGCGGCCAAAGAGGAAAACTTCACCGAAAAGAGCGTCGCGGGCACCATCGACACCGGCGCCTTTCAACCGCTCTTCCTCTCGGTAGTGCTGTGGGGTGATGCCTTCCTGCATCACGCAAGCCCCGACTGCCACCTTCTCATTGATGGGTTCCCTCGCACCGTCGAGGAGGCCATTGTACTTGAAACAGCCTTGGCATTTTACGAACGCGCCAACGTCACCATTTTCTTCCTCGATGTGTCTGAGGAGTTGGTCCGTCAGCGTATGAAGCTTCGTGCACGCAAGGACGACACCGACGAGGCTATCGAAGTACGACTCCGTGACTACCGCGAGAAAACGCTCCCGGTCGTCACTTACTATGAGTCGCGCACCAATACACGCACCATTCATGTGGATGCCACGAGAGGTATTGAGGATATTGCTTCTGATATCAAGAAACACTTAGGACTCTAAGGCATGATTCGTATCAAGTCACCACAAGACCTAGAAAAAATCCGTGTTGCGGGGCCAGTGCTCTCACGTATTTTGAAAGAACTTGCAAAGGCAGCCAAGCCAGGTGTTTCAACGTACGACCTTGATGTGCTTGCTCAGAAGCTCATGAAAGCCGCAGGTGCAGAGCCGGTACTTTTGGGCTATAAGCCTGAGTTTGCCCCGCGGCCGTACCCCGCTGCAATTTGTACGTCAGTGAATGATGTTGTGCAGCACGGCATCCCCACAAAAGATGTGGTGCTCGAGCAAGGAGATGTCATCAATATTGACGCCACCTTGGGCTACAACGGCATGATTGTGGACTCTGGCCTTACGGTAGGGGTGGGGAAGATAGATAAAGAATCGACCGAGTTATTGCGCATTACTCGTGAGGCGATGTATGTGGGTATTGCGCAGGCGGTGCCAGGTAACCACGTGGGTGACATAGGCTACGCCATCTCACAGTTTGTAAAGCCAACGGGTATGGGGGTGGTAGAGGCGCTTTGCGGCCACGGGGTAGGCTACGCCGTGCATGAAGAGCCGATGATTCCTAATTTTGGAAAGAAGGGCGCGGGGGCACTCATAAAGCCCGGTATGGTGTTTGCTATTGAACCTATCATCAACGTAGGTTCAAAAGAGGTGGAGTTTGACGACGAGGGCGACGGCTACACCGTCTATTCACGTGATGGCTCGCGGAGCGCCCACTTCGAGCACACCGTCATCATCACTGAAAACGGCCCGGAGATAGTGACAGAGTAGTCTCTACACCAGGGATTCTGCAGTTCTATGATGGCTAACCTGACTCTGTATCTATCCAATAAATATATTTCTACGGCTTGAACAAAGGACCTTTTCGTGATATATTTTTCGCATCATGAATCCACAACGAGAAATGCACAAAGAGCGAACACTCGTCATTATTAAACCAGATGGCGTACAGCGTGCTCTTATCGGCGAAATTATCAGCCGTTTCGAGCGCACCGGCCTCAAGTTTACAGCCTTTAAGTTCTTGGTTCCTACCGAAGAACAGTGCCTTACTCACTACAATAAAGATGAGGCGTGGTTCCTCAAAAAGGGAAAGCGCATCATTGAAGACCTTACTGCGCAGGGACTTCCCGTCGAGAAAGACGAGATGACCTACGGGAAGGGTATCATCGATACTATTGTAAAGTTTGTTACTGCAGGTCCGGTGCTCGCAATGGTGGTCGAGGGTAATCAGTCGGTTGCCATTGTCACCAAGATTGTGGGTTCAACGGAGCCCTCGACCTCAGACGTAGGTACCATTCGTGGCGACCTCACCGTTGACTCATACGGACACTCAACCATCCAGAATCGCGCAGTGCGCAACCTCATCCATTGTTCAGAATCTCCTGAAGAGGCTGAACGCGAAATCAAGGTATGGTTTGATGAAAAGGAAATCATCAACTATAAGACGGTGCAGGAACGCATACTCTACGATGTGGACCTAAACGGCATCCTCGACTAAGTCGCCAAGACCAAAAGCACCACACATACTTCGTTGATTGCGCAAAAAGACCGCTCACCGTACCTTAAAGTACGACTCGCGGTCTTTTTGCTTATCGTCTCGTCTCTGTGGCACTTTTGATCCCGGCGAATGCTCGATGATATGAGTGGTGAGGAGTATATTCCTAGTTTGATAGGTCTGGGTTCAAAATGACAGTGATGCCCATAGCCATCCTATTCTATCCACATCTTCATTTTTTAAGCCGTAGGTGTATACTCACCAAAGGATCGCTTGTCGCATGTTCCGCTTAAATATCTTTGCTCGGGAGCTTGTAGTCGCGTTACTTCATGAGGACTCATTCGTGAGACTTCAGCCAAGTAACGGAAAGAGCACCCACCTCGACTTTCGAGGAGCATGCGCCTGTGATCCTCTCGATAATGCCCGTTTCGCTTTGCGAAACGGGCTTTGTCGTTTCGTTTGCTATACTATTTGTGTACAGTCATATGCACGCCACCATCTTTCTTCTCTTCACCCTCTCCATCACCATGTTGGCAGTGCTCCACACCACAGCACTCATTTTTTCTTTGTACTGGGTTTACCTCTGGCTCGATATCCCAATGCATATCTTGGGGGGAGCCACAGTAGCACTGGGCTACCAGAGCCGGTTTATGCTCGGTCGTTTTGAAGAAACACTCACCTTTGGTCTGTGTGCCACTATAGGGGCAGCACTCACCATCGGCCTTCTCTGGGAGGTGTATGAGTTTAGTGTAGGCCCTCTGCTTCCGGGGTATGTGCTCGACACCGCGATTGATCTCTCCATGGATGTCGTGGGAGCTATTATTGGATATGCTACCGCTCGTGCGGTAGCAAAGTTATAAAATGCCATGAGTGCAACTGTTGGGTTTTACGGCGGGGTAGGGAGTGTGACGGGAGCTAACTTTGTACTTGATACAGGAACTCTGCGCATCGCCATCGACTGTGGCCTTGAGCAAGGAAGTGATTTTGCACCAAAGCGTAACGCGGAAGCATTTGCCTACGACCCTAGCACACTTAATGCACTTGTGGTTACGCATGCTCATGCCGACCACATCGGCCGCATTCCAAAGCTTGTACGCGATGGATTCACTGGAAAGATATATTCCACTTCTCCCACGAAAGATTTGGCAGCAATCATGCTTCCTGA
Organism: Candidatus Parcubacteria bacterium; assembly: GCA_046050105.1. Lineage (GTDB taxonomy): Bacteria > Patescibacteriota > Minisyncoccia > Phycocordibacterales > UBA918 > JAYQPD01. The sequence continues at coordinate 1,405 of JBJOQE010000005.1, read as the reverse complement.
TGCGCTTCGCATTATGGAGCATGAGGCACAGCAAGGCGGTGCAGAGCCACTCTATCGCGAGGAAGATATCAGCCGCGCACTGGCGCTCTGGACCACCATTCCGTACCACCAGCCGCTCACCCTGGGGGACGTCAGTGCTACCTTGTATGATGCTGGCCATATCCTTGGCTCATCGCATGTCGTATTCGAGCGTGGCGGAAAGCGCATTATGTTTACGGGCGACATCGGCAACGCCCCACAGCCACTTGTGGGGGAGCCAGAGCCACAAGCGGATATCGACTACCTCGTCATGGAGTCGGTGTATGGAAATCGGCTCCATGAGCAGGTGGTGGAACGCTCTTCGATGCTGCTCGAGGAAATAAAGGAAACCATCAAACGCAAGGGCACTCTCATCATTCCTGCTTTTTCGCTTGAACGCACCCAGGCGATGTTGTTTGAAATAAACAATTTTGTTGAGTCTGGCCTCATCGACCCACTCCCTGTGTTTCTCGATTCCCCACTCGCCATTTCCGTCACCGAGGTATATCGCGCGCATCGTGCATACCTCAAGCCCGAAGTGCGCAAGCAAATAGAAGCGGGAGACGATATTTTTGCATTTCCGAAGCTCAAGCTCACGAAAACTCGCCAAGAGTCTGACGACATTGGGCGTGTTCCTGGCCCGAAGATTATCATTGCGGGCTCGGGTATGTCGCATGGTGGCCGCGTGCTCACCCACGAGCTTCACTACCTAGGGAAACCAGACACCACCCTGCTGCTTGTCGGGTTTCAGACGGTAGGGAGTGTGGGTCGCTTACTTCAAGATGGCGTCACGCGGGTAACCATAGACGGCGTGCCGGTCCGGGTCCGCGCCCGCATCCGCACCATCCGCGGCTACTCAGGGCACGCCGACCGCGACATGCTCATCAACTTCGTAGCAACCAGCATGGAGCGCGTCAAGAAGGTGTTTGTAGTGATGGGTGAGGAGCGAGCGTCACTCTTCTTGGTGCAGCGTCTCCGTGATTACCTGGGAGTGGACGCCCGTGCACCAGAAGCTGAGGCCGTAGAGGCAATTGATTTTTAAAAAATATTCACCATACTGTTGCATGTCATACGATGTATTGAGACAAAGAGTTGAAACTGCGGGTCTGTTTGAACGCAAGTATGGTGCATATGCAGTACTCACACTCCTCCTTTTGGCTGGCTTCGCACTCTCGTGGGGCGTTATGTGTGCTTTTCCTCACTCGACAGTGGCAACGGTTGCAAACGGTGTCTTTTTTGGATTCCTCCTTGTGCAAGCGGGCATGCTTGGACATGACTTGTCCCATAAACAAGTATTTGACTCTGAAACTCAAGGGCGCAACTTCGCACTGGTGGTGTGGTCACTCGTTTGTGGCCTCTCTGAGCGTGGATGGTATGAGAAACATAA
>JBJOQE010000004.1:0-10115 GCA_046050105.1 Candidatus Parcubacteria bacterium | reverse complement strand
CCACGCCCTGCATTGGGAGTGGGAGTAGGTCTGGGAGTGGGGGTCACCCCCTTGGTCTCAGAGAGAGGGATGCCTGAATAACCACCATTGGTGGGTCGTGTTGGCGGTGTGGGTCCTTGGCGGTCTGCAGGGTTTGGTGAGTTGAAGATGCTTGGGGGAACTACTCGTCCCACAGTGTCTTTGATGGTTTGAAGACGTGACTGTCCCGCTGCCTGACTATACCTTGAGAGCTGTGAGGCGTAGTCCTGACGTTGTTTGGCTTGCTCAGACGCTCTCTTCTCTTGTGCTTGCCTCTGAACTTCACGGGTAGCTTCGCTTTGGGGGCCGCCACTTGAGGTGCCAGGGTTGGTGCCTCCGTTGCCTCCTACACTGCCACCTCCTCCTGTGTATCCACCATTCCCTGTTCCTGCAGGTGCACGGGTGCCACCGTCGCGTGAAGAGGGTGGCGGTGAACTATCACGAGGTTGTGTGCCGTTCATACCACTTCCACCTCCTGTTGAAGGACGTGGTGAGGGTGAGCTGCCACTGCCGTATCCACCATTCCCTGTTCCTGCAGGTGCACGGGTGCCACCGTCGCGTGAAGAAGGTGGGGGTGTCGAGCCAGCACCACAGTATGAGCAGGCAGGTTGCGTGGTATATGGTATGAGTGCAACAAGATAGTCGTTCGTGGCAAAGAGGGTTCCCGAGCCAATGAGGGTGAGGAGGGCGGTGAGGAGGAAGAGGGGCATAATATAAAAGGATAGGTACACTTCTAGTATACGTGTCGCATACCTCAATGTGTCCACCCTGTGTGGGCAACCTCGTGCGACATCAGGAGGTCGTGCGTGAAATATATGCAGCTTCGGGTATCAATGCGCCAGGCGCCTGCACCCAGAAGTGCTGCAGGTGTTCCATAGAAGCACCAGTGTTGCGGACATCATCGATAAGCACTGCATGAGACGGACGCTCAAAATTTTTAAGGAGCGGTACCACTTCCCCATGACACGCTACGGTATACCCACATGTCGCGAGCGATGCATCGTCAACAAATTGCGGTATGAGTACGTGCAAGGTCTTCTCTGTTCCTCTAAACGTCTGCACAAACGCATCAAGCCCTACGAAAGTTGCGTGGCCCACGAGATAGACATTGTGCGCACGCTCGCTATGCGCTTTTGCACACGCTGCATAGAGCTCGTGCCAATAGCCACACCCCTGACGTGAGAGTTGCGCCAACTTATCCCCCATCACCTGCACATCCTGTGGTAACGCAGCGATCGAAGTTTCCACTGCTGCCACAAAAGCCTCGCGCGTTTCGGGTTTGCTCGCGACTAGTGCACCTATATATTCTCTAAAACATGCCTCGTGTACTTCTGGCGTTGCAGCGAGTGACTTGAGTACGAGGTAGCCAGCCTCGCGGTCAAACCCATTACGAGCAAGGGCGCTGAGCTCTTCCTTCCCAAGCTTCCCTTCACGATACTGAAGCGCATAGCGCACATCATATGGCAACAGTGGCTCATGCATTTCCACACGCACGGGCTTTTTCTCAAAAGGATTCTTAAATCGCATACCGTAAGTGTATCAGCCCGTGGTGCAGCCAACCATTTGCATAAATGGAAATACTGTTGCACTATCATCTACAAATGTACCTTAGAGAGGAGCGAGGGCATGAGTGCGCGAGACACTATTCGCCTTGAAGAAGCAATCGCAAACGCCACGGCGGAGTTCGTCGTCATGTGGACAGCGAGCTGCAATGCCCGCCACCACATTATGGAGCCCATACAAGACGAACACACTGAAATGCTGATTGAAAAGCATTCGTTCATCATTAACACGAGACTCCGCGAGATACTGCGTACCCTGCAGATATCACGAACTATACACAGCAAAGTCATGCGCGATGAATTTGAAACATCGGTGCGGGACGCGCTGCGTGATACACATCTCAAAGCTGAAACGGTCGATGATCTCATCCACGCAGCCATGGTATAGACAATCCCGCGACTCCTTCGGAATCGCGGGATTTTTACTTATGTGCATATTATTGACTTTTTATCATATAGTGACATAATACAGATTGAACAGGGTGTTCACCCTTAACACGAAAGGAGAGCAGAGTGTTCACTACCATATCCAAAATAGGTGTGGTGTCTGGTTTCTACACCATTACCCTGTTATGTATTGCTGTTGGTATACAGCGTACTAATGGAGAAGACATGAGCGTGGGGGCTATCTCGCTATTCCTCATCGCTGTTGGCGCGTTTACCGTCATGCAATGGCTGGTGGATCGATGGTACCTTGCTAACGACGCCATCATGGCAGGACTCCTGCTCTCCTTGGCGGCCTGTGTGACCATCATGATACTGATAACGTACTGAAGAATCAGCAGTATGCGACCCAAAGCCCGTTGTTTCTTGGAAACAACGGGCTTTTTTATATGTTTTGTTTTCCTAATATGATTTCAGCCTCCTTGCCTTGTCGTGCTGGCGTATCTTCTCAAGTGCCTTCGCTTCAATCTGGCGAATGCGTTCGCGGGTCACCCCAAACTCCTTCCCCACTTCTTCAAGGGTATGGTAGGTGCCGTCCATCAGCCCATGGCGCATTTCCAAAATCTTTCGCTCTTTCTCTGAAAGCGAGTCGAGGATTTCCTTCACTTGGTCTGCAAGAATGCGGTGTGCAACTTCTTGGTCAGGAGAAAGGATTTTATCGTCTGAAATAAAGTCAGAGAGGCGTGAACGGTCGTCCTCGTCGCCAATCGGCATTTCAAGCGAAATAGTGTCTTGGCTAATCTTTTCAATCTGGTACACCTTGTCTACCTCAATACCCATTTCGGTTGCAATCTCCTCTGGCATGGGGTCACGACCAAGGTCTTGTGCCAAGCGGCGAGACACCTGCTTGTACTTCGCCATGGTCTCCACCATGTGCACCGGAATACGAATGGTACGCGACTGGTCGGCAAGTGCGCGGGTGATTGCCTGGCGAATCCACCATGTTGCATAGGTTGAAAACTTAAAGCCCTTCGTGAAGTCGAACTTATCGACGGCTTTAAAGAGACCGAGGTTACCTTCCTGAATAAGATCGAGGAGGGTGAGGTCGGGGCTACGACCCACATACTTCTTTGCAATTGAAACCACGAGGCGAAGGTTGGCGCGCGCAAGGAGGTTACGTGCTTCGTCGTCGCCGTCCACGATGCGCTTCGCGAGCGTGCGCTCTTCAAGTCCTGAAAGCAGTGGGTACTGGCCGATTTCACGGAGGTACATTTGGATAGAGTCATACCCGCTTTCAGAGCGGCGGTACATATTGCGCTTGTCGAGCATCTCGTCCGTGATGTCGTTGCCGAGCATACCACCACTTTCGAGCACGTCGATAGACGCCGTTGCAAAACGCTCGTACATATCTTCAAGAAACGCAACGTCATTCTCAATCGTTGGGAACTCGCGGAGAATCTCGTCGTACGTGATGTAGCCACGCTGACGACCACGCTCAATGAGCGCTGTCGCCTTCTGCTCAAAGTGTTTTGAGACCGGCTTACGCGCTGCTGCTTTAGCAGCAGGCTTTGACGCAGCTTTCACTGCCTTTGCCGCCTTCTTCAGAGGCGCAGCCTTCTTCGCTACCACCTTCTTCGCTGGCTTTTTGACAGCAGGCTTCGCTGCCTTTTTTACCACCTTCTTCGCTGGCTTTTTTGACACAGGGCGCTTCACCGCTTTCTTCGCAGGCTTTGAGGTCTTTTTGTTTTTTGTCTGTGCCATGATGTTATTAAAATGAATTAGCGAAGGATAAAGGTGCGGTCGGCACTCTCTGTGTTGGTAATGCGTTTTTGGTGGGTGCTTGCAAGTGTCAGTAGGGTTTGGGTTTGCTCTCTGTCGCCGATGCGCTCTGCCTCGCGGAGCTTTGAACGAATATCGACAAGCGACTCCTTGCCTACCCGGAGGTCAAGCTCTCTGAGCAGTGCGCTAAGTGTCTCGGGGAATGTCTTCTCTTCTGCATGTTCATACGCCGCTTCGGCCAGAAATGCTGCCTTGTTCTTCATATCGGGAGGCCAATCTTCAAGCGTCACGAGCCGCTCCTGGCTTAAAATATCACCAAGGTAAGTGCGGAGTTTTTCTGACGACACAAGTGGTGCCTCTATAGACTGTTGCCACAATAGCACGCCGTAGAGATGAAAGACAATGTCTTCAGTGCGCGCGAGTGCAGGGAGTTTTTTGGGTGCTTCTGGCACCTTGTTTTCTGACTTCTCATCTTGATGTTGCGCGGCTTTTGCTTCACGTGCAGCATCCTTTTTCACCTCTTCCCGTACACGCTCAACCTCAAAATGAATGGCGTCTTTCGTGGTGCCGATAGCTTCTGCAATCAGACCTTCGAAGTGTTCGCCGTCGATGCGATTCGGAAGGTAGGTCACAAATGGCACCACCTCTTCTCGCACGCGGAGCTTCAACACACGCTCATCATTCGTTTCTTTACGTATGACCTCAATGAGGAACGGAATGACATGGAGTGCACTGCCGATGGTGTGCTTCAAGAGCTTTGGGTCGTCCTTCACCAGGTCGGCTGGGTCTTTCCCTCCCTCGATGCGCGCCACCTTCACGTCCATGTCGCGGAGCAGCATGAGTGCGGCACTACGCTTTGCCGACGCAATCCCCGCTTTATCTGCATCGAGTGCCAGGACTGCTTTTTTCGAGAGTCGGTTAATTTGCTCAGCATGGGCGTCGGTCATCGCGGTGCCTGAAATGGCAACGGTGTTGGTATAGCCCGCTTGGTGCGCGAGCACGAGGTCGAACTGCCCTTCCACAATGAGCGTGAAGTCGAGCGCGCGGATACCTGTCTTTGCCTTGTCGTAGCCAAAGAGGATGCGCGACTTTTCATAGAGCGGCGTTTCGGGAGAGTTTACATACTTAGGTGCGGCACTGTCACCCGACTGATCGCGCCCAGAGAAGCCCACCACCCTGCCCGACGCGTCGGCAATCGGAAACATGATGCGGTCGCGGAACACGTCATACGGTTCGGCGCTTTTTTCACTTCCCTTTGCGAGCCCCGCCTTTATGATGAGCGGAAGCGCGTACCCTCTCATCACCAAATGAGAAGTGAGGGCGCGCCATTCTTTTGTGGCGTAGCCAATGCGCCACTTGCGTATAGTTTCTTCTGTCACTGCGCGCGACTTCAGATACTCCACCTTTGCGGGGTGTTTGGCAAGCTCACTTTCAAAGTACCGTGTCGCTTCTTCGAGAATCTGGTAGAGGGTGTCGCGCTCCGTGCGGTCTTCGGCGCGTTCTGGCGTAAGCTCTACACCCGCACGCTCTGCAAGAAGCTTCAATGCTCCCTTGAAATCCACTCCTTCGAGCTCCTGCATAAACGTGAACATGTCGCCGCCTTTCCCTGAGGAAAAACAATAGTACATGCCACGTTCCGGCGAGACAAAAAACGATGGTGTTTTCTCAACGGTGAACGGCGACTTCCCCTTCCAGTGCTTCCCCGACTTTGTGAGCTTCACATACGTCCCCACCACATCAAGGATGCTCAAACGGTCTTTGATTTGTTCTACTGGTGTTGCCATATATCGATGCACAGTTGCCAAGTGCTCCACCCACCCAAGAGAGCGCTCTAGAACGTTTCATATACGAGGCATTGAGGAGCGAGAACCTGAGTCGTACGAGCTGCTACGGTGAAGGTTCGAGCGACGAAAATAACGAAGTAGATGGACGTACTAGACGCTCTCTCTACCCCTCGCCATCTGCGGCGTGAAGTTCTGCCACCATCATCTGTTTCCTGCTTCCCTTAAAGCCCGTACCTGCAGGGATAAGACGACCGATGATAACGTTCTCCTTAAGACCCGAGAGGGTGTCCACGCTGCCGCGAACCGCAGCACCAATCAAGATGCGTGTTGTGTTCTGGAATGATGCAGCAGAGAGGAATGACTTGCGTGAGAGGGACACTTCAGTGATGCCCAAAATAAGCTTATTGGCTTTGATGAGCTCCTTGCCTGCCTCCTTGAGCTCGCGGTTCGCCTTCTCAATGTTCCACTCTTCAACCACATCACCTACCGTGTAGGGACCGTCACCAGAGTCAGTCACCTTCATGCGAGAAAGCATCTGCTTCACGATAAGCTCGATGTGCTTGCGCGCGATGGTCACACCCTGGAGTTCGTAGATGCGGCTGGTTTCAGTGATGACATAGTCCTGTACATGCTGCTCACCGCCATATTTGAATACTTCGGTGAGGTCGGCAGAACCGTCCGTCATAATCTGGCCCTTCTTCACTTCTTCACCAACCGCAACAAGTACGGTGCGGCGGTAGTGCACCGCGTACTCGATGGCATCCTTCTTTTTTGTTCCTTCAGGAAGTACCACGATAGTCTTGTCACGACCGTCGGTGCGAATTTCAGACACCACACCGTCGCTCATAGACACAATTGCAGGGTTCTTCGGGAGGCGCTTCTCAAACACTTCCTCAACGCGAGGGAGACCCGAGGTTACGTCGCCACCCACCGACGCAGCACCACCGGCATGCTTCGTGTTCATGGTGAGCTGGGTACCTGGTTCACCGATAGCTTGCGCTGCAACCGTACCTACTGCTTCACCCAAATCAACGAGTTTGTTTGAGGTAAGGTCGATACCGTAACAGTGCTTACATACACCACGGAGTGTCTTACAGGTCATAGGTGAACGCACAACCACAGCCGCAATCTGCTTGTTTTGATCAATCGCGAGCGCATCAGCACGAGAGATAAGGTGTCCACGTTCGAAGAGTGTTGTTCCTGAAACAACGATGTCTTCTGCAAGCATGCGTCCACGGATTGCGCGTGAGAATGCAATTTCAATACCTGAAGCAGACACACGGCCGATATTTACACCCTGTTTGGTTGCACAGTCGTCCTCCATGATGATGGCGTCTTGCGCAACGTCGAAGAGACGACGAGTGAGGTAACCAGCCTTTGCAGTTTGAAGCGCGGTGTCGGCCAAGCCCTTACGAGAACCGTGTGTGGTATTGAAGTACTCAATTGGTGAGAGACCTTCCTTCATAGAAGAAAGTACGGGGAACTCAATTGTTTCACCTCGTGTGTTCACGATGAGACCCTTCATACCCGCCATCTGAGCAATTTGTCCCAAGGAACCGCGCGCACCCGACTGCCACATATCGTGGACAGAACCCATGGTGTCGAGTGTTTTAGGAATGACCTTTTCAACCGCAGTCTTTGCACGGTGCCAAATAGATACGACGTGGCGACGGCGTTCGTCGCGCGAGAGCAGGCCTTCGTTGAAGTGTTTCTGTACATCACGCTCTTCTTCACGACCTTTTGCAATAATCTCGTGCTTCTCTGGTGGAATAGTCACGTCGTCGATACCCCACGTCACACCTGACTTTGTTGCATACGTGAAACCGAGACGCTTAATCTTGTCGATAATGTCTGGCACCATCTCGATACCCAAGTTGTCGATGATGTCGATAACAATGGCAAAGAGTGAGCGCTGGGTAACCACATCGTTAATGAACACAAACTGCTTAGGAAGCGCGCTGTTAAAGAGGAGGCGGCCAACGGTTGTTTCAAAGAGGCCATTCTCAAACTGAGCATACTTCAGAGTGTCTGTTGCTTTCACCTTGATCTTCGCGCGGAAGTCGACAACGCCGAAGTCGTGTGCAGTAATAGCGGCGTTTGGAGATGGGAAAAACTTCCCTTCGCCATGCGCGCCATCAACAACCTTCGTCATCCAGTAACAACCAAGCGCCATATCGAGAAGCTTCTCAGACACCACTGGGTCGCCTGAACCTGGCTTCAAGATGTTGCGGTTCGCAGAAATGATTTCGCGCGCTTCCATCTGGGCCTCAGGGCCAAGGGGGACGTGTACCGCCATCTGGTCACCATCGAAGTCGGCGTTGAATGCGCGACAAACGAGTGGGTGAATTTGGATAGCGTTACCTTCAATGAGCACCGGGCGGAACGCCTGGATACCCTGACGGTGAAGTGTTGGAGCGCGGTTCAAGAGTACGTGCTTATCCTTAATCACGTTTTCAAGAATGGCCCACACTTCAGGCACACCGTCTTCAATGAGGCGGCCGGCACCACGAATGTTGTACGCAAGTTCCTGACGGAGGAGTTCTGAGATAACAAACGGACGGAAGAGCTCAAGCGCCATGTGCTTTGGAAGACCACACTGGTCGAGCTTCATGTCCGGACCGATAACGATTACCGAACGACCTGAGTAGTCAACACGCTTACCCAAGAGGTTCTGACGGAAGTAACCCTGCTTGCTCTTCAGGTAATCTGAAAGCGACTTGAGTGGGCGGCGCTGCGCCTGGCTCATCACCGAGTATGCGGTGTTGCCGTGGCGAATCGAGTTGTCGATGAGTGCATCAACCGCCTCCTGAAGAATACGCTTCTCATTACGGAGAATAACGTCTGGTGCCTTAATATCAAGGAGCTTCTTGAGACGATTGTTGCGGTTAATCACACGACGGTAGAGGTCGTTTAGGTCAGACGATGCATGACGACCACCCTCAAGCGCCACCATCGGGCGAAGTGCTGGTGGAATAACAGGAATACGCGTGAGGAACATCCATTCAGGACGTACCGCGGCGTTCGTCATCGAACGGATGAGCGAGAGACGCTTGTCGAGCTTGGTGCGGTCTGCGGCACCGGCGGTCTCACGCTTTTCGGCGAGCGCCTTTTCAAGTGCCACAAGGTCAACCTTATTGAAGATATCAAAGAGGGCTTCAGCACCGATGGCAGCATCAAAGAGTGTCGAGTATTTCATCGAGAACTTATGGAAGCGCATCTCATCGAGCACGATGCCCTGGATGATAGATTCAATCTCACTCTTCGTTTCGTCGAAGCGCTCCTTGAGCTCTTCGCGACCCTTGTCGTTCGTGAGGTCCTTGAACTTCGACTTGAACTCTGCTTCGAGCTCCTTCATGAGGCGAGCGCGTTCGTCTTCACGCACCTTCGTCACGATGTAGCCGGCGAAGTACACTACCTTTTCAACGTCTGCAGCCGAAAGGCCGAGGATGAGTGCGATGCGTGATGGCACACCGCGGAGGAACCAAATGTGAGACACCGGTACGCAGAGCTCTATGTGGCCCATGCGCTCACGGCGCACAATAGCGCGCGTTACTTCAACGCCACACTTCTCACACACAATACCCTTGTAGCGGATACCGCGGTACTTCTTACATGAGCATTCGTAGTCTTCTACCGGGCCAAAGATGCGCTCGTCGAAAAGACCATGCTTTTCAGGGCGCTGGGTACGATAGTTGATGGTTTCTGGCTTGGTGATTTCGCCATGTGACCATTCGAGGATACGCGCTGGGCTCGCGAGCTTAAGATGCACCGAGTCGAATGGCGTATGCGTTGGCTTGTTTTTGAGCATAGTCATAGTGTTTTGTGATTACGGTGCTCTTAGCGAGTCTCTGCGGTTCCTGTGCCGGTGCGCTTGAGTTCAATGTCGAGCGCAAGACCGCGGAGCTGGTTAATAAGAACGTTAAACGCTGCAGGGGTGTGTGGCTGGCCAATCTTTTCGCCGCGCACAATCGAGTCAAAGGCAGCAGAGCGTCCCACAATGTCGTCTGACTTAATGGTAAGCATTTCGCGGAGGGTGTATGCAGCACCGTAACCGAGGAGCGCCCACACTTCCATTTCGCCGAAGCGCTGACCGCCCACCTGTGCCTTACCGCCAAGTGGCTGCTGGGTGATGAGTGAGTACGGACCAATAGAACGCATGTGGATCTTGTCTTCCACCATGTGGTGCAGCTTCAAGATGTACATGAAACCAACGGCAATCTTCTGGCCAAACTGTTCTCCGGTGCGGCCGTCACGAAGCCAGAGCTTACCGTCTTCAGGAAGGCCGGCGAGCTTGAGCTCTGCTTTAATTTCGTCTTCAGACGCGCCACCAAATGGCGGCACGATTGCCTGGTAGCCCAATGTGTTTGCGGCCATACCGAGGTGAAGTTCGAGAATCTGACCAAGGTTCATACGTGAAGGCACGCCAAGTGGAGTCAAAATCACATCAATTGGACGACCATCTTCGGTGTATGGCATGTCTTCCTCAGGAAGAATCTTTGAGATAACACCTTTGTTTCCGTGGCGGCCAGCGAGCTTGTCGCCTACCGACACGTTACGAACCTGTGCAACGGTGATGTGAATCTTCTTA
>JBJOQE010000003.1:0-4674 GCA_046050105.1 Candidatus Parcubacteria bacterium | reverse complement strand
TCTTTCCAGTACCACCGCACTTACCAAAACCCTGGCAGAGCGGTCATTGGCGCAGTCAGTGCCCCCTCATTCGACAGAACTCCCTCGCGCACTTGATCCTGTGTACCAGTGCCCGCCCATGAGTCTTGATGAAATATGTGCGTGCGCGAGCGAAGCGTGCACAAACACTTTTCCCGTACGGCATGGCGTGTGTTATACCTCGTGGTGGTATGTTTCTGGATCGTATGCGTATGGCATGTCGTCATTTTGTTCGCTGTATTGCCTCCTCAATTCGGCGGTAATGCTTGGTTGTGATGTGGTGACACGCGAGTTTCGCGACAAAGAGCAGACGCTCCACTAGTGCGCACAACAGCGGTATGCACCGCTGTTTTTATTTTTGCCGAGAAGCGTCGTACAATATTGTTATGCATGATATTCATGAACTCCAACGCCAGTTTCTCGAGCATCTTGAAATTGAAAAGGGGCGCAGTGTGAAAACCATAGATAACTATGGGCGGTATCTGACACGTTTTATCACCTATGCAAAGATTTCTTCACCACAAGAAATTACCGAGCAGGGTATTCGTGATTACCGCTTGTGGCTCAACCGACAGCCGGGCACGAAGTCGAGTCGCGGTCATGACCCGATGAAGCGTCGCACGCAGAACTACTATCTCATCGCGCTCCGCGCTTTTTTGAAGTTTCTACGTAAGCGTGGCATCGAATCTATGTCTCCAGAGCGCATCGAGCTTGCAAAAGTGCCTGAGCGCTCCCTCGATTTGATTACGTCAGGCGAGCTCGACCGTCTACTCAAGGCTCCAGATACCTCTACCGAGCGTGGCTTGCGTGATAAGGCGATACTCGAACTCTTTTTTTCGACTGGACTTCGCGTATCAGAGCTCTGCAGCCTTTCACACGATGATATTGATATGTCGCGCGAAGAGTTTTCGGTGCGGGGGAAGGGAGAAAAAGTGCGGGTGGTCTTTCTCTCCGAAGCTGCCAAGGATGCAATTAAGGCCTACGTAAAAGCCCGCAAGGATATGGATGATGCGCTTTTTGTGCAGTACGGAAAAAATGTGAAGAGTGTGAAGGGTTCACAAACATTGCGACTCACCCCACGTTCTGTAGAGCGCTTAGTGAAGCGGTACGCCGTGAAAGCTGGCATTACGAGGAAGGTGACGCCGCACGTCGTACGCCATAGTTTCGCTACCGATCTGCTTCAAAATGGCGCCGACCTCCGCTCTGTGCAGGCCCTCCTCGGGCATGCCAATATTGCGACCACACAGATCTATACACACGTTACCGACAAGCACTTGCACGATGTGCATAAACGCTTTCACACGAAGCGAGGTACATAGACACGTGTATGAAAAAAGCCCCGATGAAACTCGGGGCTTTGTGTTACGTCTGTGCTGGCGGCCGGGCAGTGTTGTCAACGGGGATCCACCCATGCCTGAGGATGAGTACTTTTTGCACCCTTTCTTCGAGCTTCATCAACTCACTCAGGTTCCACCATGAACCCTTGGTTTGAAACCCAACGCTCTTCTCTATCGAGCTCTGGGTTTGGAACTGCGCAACACGCAGTTCCTCAATGGCAAGGAGCCGGTGAGCGCTCTCTTCAGGGGTGGTGTATACCCCCTTCCGAAGCGCGAGCATCGAGCGAGCAATAGCTCGCAACGCGCGGTGTTCAGCAATGTTCATTGTTATCCTCCTTTTGACCCGTAGCTTTATATCACATATTTTAATAATGTCCATAGACGCCTCCCCGCTTTGACCTGGTACTATGTGTGTCTATGCGACTTATATCGTGGAATGTGAATGGTCTTCGCGCAGTGCACCGAAACGGGCACTGGGGCGCATTCCTGAAACTGTACCCGGATGTGTTTTGTCTTCAGGAGACTAAGTCGAGTCCAGACCAACTGCCTCTCGAGGTGCGCGACATCCCGGGCTACTTCAGCTACTTTATGAGCTCAGCTGCCAAGAAAGGCTATAGCGGTGTCGCGATCTACACTAAAGTCGAACCGCTCAAGGTGGAATACGGTCTAGGAATCGAGGAGTTTGACGTCGAAGGACGCCAAATCACCGCTCATTTCAAGGATTTCAGCATAATCAACTGCTATTTTCCTAACGGCGGACGTGGCCCCGAGCGCATTGACTACAAACTTCGCTATTACGATGCGTTCCTTGAACACTGCGAGCGTATTCGCAAGACACAACCCAACATTCTTTTCTGTGGTGATGTGAACACCGCACATACTGAAATTGACCTCGCGCGCCCAAAGGAAAATAAAGATACGACCGGCTTCCTGCCGATTGAGCGAGAATGGATTGATACCGTCATCCGGGCTGGATACGTCGATACATTCCGCGAAGCGAACCCTACCAAGAAAGATGCCTACTCGTACTGGGACCAAATCACGCGAGCGCGCGAACGAAATGTCGGGTGGCGCATCGATTATTTTTTTGCATCACGTGAAATGCACAAACGTGTGCGGCACGCAGCAATTCATGCTGATGTCATGGGCTCAGACCACTGCCCAGTGTCAGTTGAAATCGATTAACCCCCTATACAGGGATAAGTGTCCTTTATAAAAGACACTTATCCACATGTATGTCCTTTACACTCATTTCTATGAGACATACACTGTACGCAGGCCCAGAAAGGGCGAGCAGAAATATCCGAGACTTTGGCCAGAAATATTCCAACCAAAGTCTCGGATACTTCCCTTCAAGAGTTCATCCACAAAACATAAAGTAATACCTCCAAAATTACTTTTGTTCTTCATATTCCCACCCACAATAATGTACGGAATATTGGCCTAACGTACCGTGTGATGAGAGCGTCCGAGCACCTCTCGGACTCCCCCACCACACGGGACTCTAAGACGATATCCCGTACATCAATCCGAGCCATCAACTCGTGTGAAGCACCTCCACCCGCTTCACACGAACCGGCTCACTCAATTACATTCGGCGCTTGCCGAATCATCAAAGCCCCGTGCATCGAATACCATCCACCCCTGGTCTTCGATACCACGGGGCTTTATATATGTACGCGCCCACTGACGACACAAAAATCCCCCAGGACACGGGGGATTTTCATATTGGGCGACCCTTTGCAGCTATACACCGTGACTTTTGTGTATTTTCTTAAGTTCGGCAGACTCGGCCTCCTCTTTATGCTCTCGCGCAGCTGTGCCAAGTGCCCGGAGAGCGTCTGCATCCCTTGCCATAAGGCTCTTCGCACGCTCCTCGAGGTAGGTAGCAGTATTTTTAGTGGGGTCTTCCAGCACTTCTTCTAGGAGAGCGTGAAGGGTGTCGCCAAGTTTCGGCCCAGGCTTCTCTCCGGTGACTTCCATGATGCGCACACCATTAATCTTGAGCATTTTGACCGAAATAGGGTCACGAAGTGCCTCATCAACCATGGCTTTGTATTTTCTAAAGCGGAAGGGCTGCTCTTTTGGCCTCCCTGTGCCAATGCGATCGCAAATACGGAGGTTCAAGAGGTCGTTGATGTTCCCCTCCCCTACATTCCGTATTGTGCGCCGCACTGCGCCAAGTGAGATGAGAGCAGGATCAGAGAAAAACATGTGCCACCTCACTAAGGTGACTACCTTTTCAAGTGTTTCCCGTGGAACCTTGAGCTCCTGGAGTGCTTTCTTCGCAAGACGTGCACCGATGACCTCGTGACCATGGAAGGTCCAGTCTTTTTTATCATCTGAGTAGCGGCGTGACTCTGGCTTACCGATGTCGTGGAGAAGCCCTGCGAGGCGGATTTCCATACTCCATCCTTTATCAGCCCCATGTTGCATGGTACGGAGGAGGTGTTCGTATACGGTGTAGGCGTGGGTTCTATTTTGCTCTACGCCTATAGCTACCGTGAGTATGGGGAGGACATGCGTAAGCATGCCGAGTTTCTCTAGGTAGACAATCCCCTGCATGGGCTGTGGCGATTCGATGATACGAAAGAACTCGTCGCGGATACGTTCTTTCGAAATGCGGCTAAGATTATGGCTCAATAGAGCTATGGCCGCCATGGTTTCCCCTTCAATCATGAAATCGAGCTCGACGGCGATGCGTACGGCACGCATCATGCGGAGTGCATCTTCAGCGAAACGCACATTTGGATCTCCTACGGCTCTAATGAGCCGTTTTTTCATATCTTCCTTCCCCTCAAAGTGGTCCACAACCTCATCTTTCCCTATGCGATATGCTATAGCATTTAGGGTAAAGTCTCGCCTGGTAAGGTCCTCATCGAGCGTCTGGGCAAACGACACGCTATCTGGCCTCCGTGCATCAGAGTATCTGCTTTCTGTGCGGTACGGCGTTATTTCCACCACTTTGAGGCGTGGATTTTCGCTCTCTGTCACAACTCCCACGGTACCGTAGTTGTTGTTCTGATAGGTCTCAGGAAAGAGCGCCACTATCTCCTCAGGAACGGCGTTCGTGGTGATGTCCCAGTCTTTCGGTTCCCTGCCGAGGACGAGGTCACGCACGCAACCTCCTACGAGGTATGCTTCAAAGCCAGCGCTTTCGAGCACATGAGCCACTGCCGCTACCTCTGCTGGAATATCTTTGGGAGAAATCATGTACCACTGATTGTATGGTGCTTTTTGCCTTTTCGCCAGCAAGTGCGTATGATGAACTTCACACAGAATATGCTCCTGTGGTGAAACGGATATCATCGTTGCCTTC
>JBJOQE010000002.1:0-4321 GCA_046050105.1 Candidatus Parcubacteria bacterium | reverse complement strand
TACGGAGCGAAAGACGGTGGGCTCAATACGCACTACGCGCTCCTGCGTGACCCCATCGACCAGTATCGCTCTTCGCTTTGTAAGCACACGCTCATGAATTCGTTTAAGCAGTACGAGGTGTCTGGTGGGAGCATTGGTATCTGGGCATCACGGCTCTGGACACAAGAAGTGTCGGCTCTCTTTCTCCCGAGCGACGGGCACGAAACTCCCTGGGACTCAACTCCCGTGGTGGGCATCTCTCTCAAACTCGGATATGTGTTCCTAAAGCCAAACGAAAACCAGACTAAGTGGGTACCCTATGTTCCCCCTCTCGTCACCAAACCCGTACGCCGTGAGCATGCAACGCTCATCGTACACCGAGACTCTATTTCAGAGCTCAAATACTGACCCCAAGGGCCTGCATCTGCAGGCCCTTTTTCGTTTTCACTGAACATGCTAGGATGGTGAACGCAGGCAGCAAACAGGAGGTGGAACTTAAGAAGGAAAGAAATACACGGGCGGTTAGAAGAGGGGAACTTAAGAAGGAAAGAAATACACGGGCGGTTAGCTCAGTTGGTAGAGCAGCGCTTTTACACAGCGAAGGTCAGGGGTTCAAATCCCTTACCGCCCACATGAAGAAAAACAGCACCTGCGTGCTGTTTTTCTATACATGTGGGCGGTAAGGGATTTGAAAGGCGGAAAGGAATAGTCTGGGAGACTATTCCTTGAGCCGGGGTCGAGAACACTTAGCAAAATCGTACTTAGTAACGATTTTGGTTAGTGATTCGTGACCAAATCCCCTCCACCTGCACCGCTCGCGTGTAAGGGATACTCCCTTGACGCTTTATTAATTTTTAAGTACTGTGCTCCCAGCTTGAACGATAGTGTTCTGGCAGAATAAGGAGAACGGCATGGAAATGCTCTTGGGGTTCCTGGGAGGAATCGCTTTCTGGCCAGCACTGATTGTGTTGGTAGAAATGTGCGCCCTCACCGCATTTGTTGCGCACGATCGTGGTGGGTTCGCAACCATATCGGTCATCGTCACACTTGTCTTGCTTCAGTGGCTTGGCTACCCTGTTATCAGCTTCGTCTGGCAAAACCCGCTCACCGTTGTGGTGTGGGTGCTTGGCTATCTCGCTCTTGGTATCAGCTATTCGTTTTTTAAGTGGGACCGAACCGTTGCAAAATGGCGCCGCGAGTACGACGAAAGTCCAAAAAGCAAACAAGATCACATGTGGTCACGTAGGCCAGTCGCATCAGCCAGGAAGGATCGCATTCTCGGTTGGATGATGTTCTGGCCATGGAGTTTCTTCTGGTGGGTAGTTGCCGACTTTGTGAAAGAGCTGTTCCTTTCCATCTACAAGCATCTGGGCGGACTCTACGACAAAGTGACCTCCCGCCACACGCACGATCTCGAAAGTGTTCATGCGAAAGACTGACTCTCACTGACCCGCAGCGTATGCTGCGGGTTTTTATATATGTGTTCCCAGTAGGAATCGAACCTACATTAAGAGCTTAGAAGTCTCCTGTTCTATCCATTGAACTATGGGAACTTGAGTATGCCTCTTTACCTGCGCGCACACAGAAGCGCCCCTACTCTACCTTGAGTGGCGAGCTTGTCGCAACCTCTCCATCAGGAGTAGCCGGTACTGACTCCTCAGCGACAGGTGGTACGGGGGCAAGAGCAGGTGCTGCGCTCGTGTTTTTTTGATATGCAGCACGTAATGCGTCGTAGCGCGAAAGCGCTGCTTTGATGTCGGCGTCGCGGTATCGTGCTGTCGTCACTGGGTCGGTAATAACCACCTCGCGATCTTCGATATGCATGAACTCATAGCCTGCATGTATACCGCCAAGTACTACGACAGCCACACCCGCGAGCAGTGCACCGTACCAGGCACGATATGAACGCCCGAGCAGTATTCCTGGATCTTTGTGCGCCGTTGGCACGCAAAGCGCCACAATACGTGAGAAATCAAATTGCATCATGGTTTCTTCTTGGTAGCAATAATAATGATATCGGCACTCGCTGAATTGGTGTCGATGCTCTGCAAACTTCCCTGCTCAATACGCAGCTGATACGGTAGTTGTTCTATCCGCTGTATCACAGGCTTCACTTCTGTAAGCTTACCCGAAAGATTCATGGTGACCACCAAATCCTCAAAGAGGGTCGCGCTCTCGATGGGAGCTGTAGCAATGGTGCGTGTTTCCGGCTTCACACCACGTGCTGTTGCTATACCCTCTACCTCAGCGAGAAAATTGATAACCGCCTGGTCTTCTACAATATATGATGCAAGCCTAGCGCGCTCGTCCTGCGTATCAGCGACCAATTTTTTGAGCGCATCAAGCTGCCGGCGCTCATCTTCAGCGCGCTTGGTGTTTACCTTCGTTTCATACAAGCGCCCCTCGAGCGTATTAACATAATATGCAGCGCCTACATACACAGCACAAGAGATGCTGAAAGCGGTGGTGGCGAGAGCTGCGAATATCAGTGTGCGTGGGGTAATACTTTTCATGGCGCTAGTGGTATTGCCTCTTTGGTAGCACGGGGGCGAATGCTTAATGTTGCGGTGAAGGGTGCGTCAACTGCCTGTGCGAGCTGCGAGAATGGTATGGTGACATCTGAAAAATAGGGATTTCTCTTCAAGCGTTCCACAAAACCTGCCAACCCGTCACGTGTCGCAGCGACACCTCGAATCTGGACGGTGATGGGGTTGTTTGCGGGCCGGCTCATATCCAGCCCGGTGAACACGATGTCTTGCCGTAATTCTTTGTCTACCTCCTCCATAATGTCGGTCATGGTAATGAGGGTTGCAGTGCGACCCAACTGCTCACCCAATACGTTGGCTTCGCGGATATCCGCTAGCGCACTTGCGTATTCATCTCGTGTCGCCGCCGACTCTTTGTCGTATGCAGTGGTCGCGTAGCTAAGTTCTGCCATCACCGAAAGATACGAGGGTAGAAAAAGGAGCGAGACCACCAATGCCGCAAGGGCGAGCACCACACACCACACCACATACACCCGTACACGGTATTCACGCACAATATCTCGCCTTGAGAGCGGTGGGAGGAGGTTGCTCATAGCTGTTTCATAAATGAACCGAGCGCCAAACCAACCGCGGTGGCATACCCGTACGAATAGCGGCGGGTAATAGGAGGGACAATAGCGCTTGTGTGGAAGGCATTCTGCCATACGTCAGCCTGCACAACCGACACACCGAGCGCTTCTGTGAAATACTCGGGGAGGCCCGCAAGGTTTGCTATACCCCCACAGAGAATCACTCTCTCTATCGTACGTTCGGGATTATCTGTCCGCGTATTCCAGTACGTGATACGTGTTGCCAGTTCATTTTTGAGATTACTGATTGGTTGCACCAGTGCCTCGCGCACCATCGGCTCGTCACTGGCCGCCAGCATGCCATATTCATTCTTTAGGCGAATCAACTCTACTTCGTCTGCTCCTTTATACGCAACACTCAGTGCCATATCTAGGTCCTTCCCCCCGAGATCGATGGTGGAGGTAAGCATCAGTGTGCCCTTTTCAAAGACTCCAACACCCGTGCGGGTTTTACCAAAGTCCACAATGAGATAGGTGCCCATATCACCTTCACGCACCACCGCACGCGCGAGTGCTTGTGCCTCTACTTCAAACGACAAAGGTGTCACCTCCGCAATGCGGCATGCCTCATGGTACGCCATCACGGTTTCCTTTGCGTAGACGGTTACCACCACATGCTCGTCGGCACCCTGCGTTCCCACCGAAGTGTAATCGAATTCCGCATCTCGTGGTGAGAGCGGCACATTTTCCTCAAGTCTAAACTCAAGTGCGCTATATATTTCTTGCGGAGAAAGTGAACGAGCGACGGTCGTCTCAAAAAGGTACGCTCTCTCCTCCGGGAGGGACACTCGCACAAACTCGGTGCCTGTTACTTTCTTCACTTCAGCTATCACCTTCCCCAGCGCAACTGGGTCTTTCACCACTCCTTGAGAAATAACTCCATCAGGTATTTTCAAATCTCCCCACGCACCAAGAGAAACACCGTCGCGGTGCTTATCGAAACGAATATATTTTAGCGATGTGTCAGACACATCGACACCCACCGCTGGCATAGCGAGGTACGTGGGCGGCGGGAACAAATAATCGAGAGTCGACTGGAACGTGGCCATTACCATTAGTATACGCTCACCTTTGACAAAAGATGGGGCGGATACTCACACATTGCTATATAATTTTTGAACCCACTTTCATATCGGTGTAGGGGTGAAGGAGTGAAAACCCGCCTTCTTCTGTTGATGCAGCGAGAATCATTCCCTGACTCTCCAAACCTCGAATCACTCGTGGTGC
>JBJOQE010000001.1:0-7294 GCA_046050105.1 Candidatus Parcubacteria bacterium | reverse complement strand
TGCGCTCAAAGTAGAGGGCGACGAGCTTGCGCACCAACTCTGCGCGGTTGGTCTTGGTGCCTTTTTCGATGCGCACATGTACCTTCTCATACTCCGCAGGAGAACCGAGGCCGTAAATACATGAAACGGATGCCACAATGATAACGTCACGCCGCGTCAGAAGCGCTTGAGTCGACGCATGGCGAAGCCTATCAATCTCCTCGTTAATTTGTGCTTCTTTCTCAATATAGGTGTCTGAGCCTGGCATGTAGGCCTCAGGCTGATAGTAGTCGTAGTAGGAAACAAAATAGTGCACAGCATTATCAGGGAAAAAGTCGCGGTACTCCTGGGCGAGCTGCGCGGCGAGTGTTTTGTTGTGGGCAATCACTAGGGTGGGCTTTTGAAGTGCATGGATGACGTTCGCGGCGGTGAATGTTTTTCCCGAGCCCGTCACACCCAGTAGGGTTTGATGCTTCATCCCCTCATTAAAACCACGTACCAAAGACTCAATTGCTTTTGGCTGGTCGCCCGCTGGCGTGTGCTGTGATTTAAGGCTGAAGGTCATGCAAAAGAGTTAGGTAGAAGCAGTATAGCAAAAAGCCCCGCGTTTGCAGGGCTTTTGACTATTTCACCACCCGAGGATTCGGAAGGCGAAAGAATCTGCAACGAAAGCAAAGGCAAAGAACGGCAATGTCCCACCAACAAACTTACTGACACTGAGGTCAATCGGGTCATATGTTACAATCGTATAGAGCGCCGAACTAACTGTCGCAGGGATGCATGCTGCAATGATGGCTGTAAGAAGTGCGAATAGTGGCGTGCCGGTGTGGGCAAAAGCGATGTGCGTCACCGACCATGAGGCAGCAAATACCGCACACATAAGTGCGACATACAGCGCTGATCGTACAACTATTGTTCCCATATTAGTCTCCTTTTCTGGAAAGAGCTATACCGCAATACTAAGATAAATGCAAGTATCTGCTTAAAAATTGCTCTTTGAACTGTGGATACACACCATCGATAATCGCCTGCCGGATCTTCTCGGTGAGCTGCACAATGAAGTGGAGGTTATGAATGGAGCACAAGTGGCCACCGAGCATTTCTTGTGCGCGCATAAGATGGCTTATGTAGGCACGGGTGTAGTTTGTGCAGGTGTAGCAGTCGCATGCAGTATCTGGCTTCCCGAAATCGCGCGCGTATTTTGTTTTGCGGAGGTCAAGCTTCCCTTCACCGTGGGTGTAGATGGTGCCGGTGCGGCCAATGCGGGTGGGCGCCACGCAGTCGAAGGTGTCGCAGCCGCTCTCTACACCCATAAAAATATCTTCAGGTTCCCCAATACCTAAGAGGTGGCGTGGTTTATCGTTCGGGAGAATTTCATTCACCACAGAAAGTGACGGGCCGAGGTCTTCTTTTGAAAACGAACCGCCAATGCCAAAGCCATCGAAGTCGAGACGTGCCATTTCGTGTGCGCTTTCCTTGCGGAGGTCGAGGTGGCGGCCGCCTTGCACCACACCATAGATACCCTGCTTCTTCACCGCGTCGTAGTCGCGTCTATGCGCCATCACCGAACGCTTTGCCCAGCGGTGCGTGCGCTCAAGTGCTTCTTTTTGGTACGCGTAGTCTGCAGTTGGTGACGTACACTCATCGAACGCCACAATAATGTCGGCACCGAGCGCTTGTTGAATTTCAATCGAGCGTTCCGCGGTGAAGCGATGCATCGAGCCATCGATATGGGAGGTGAAGGTTACCCCCTCATCATCCACCACGCAGAGCTTCCCTTGTGCAGCGGCAATCTCTTTTGAATAGAGGGTGGGGCGCACATCACGTTCGAGCGCTTCGTCTTTCTCTACGTCGCCTTCCTCACCTTTGGCAAACTTGGTCACTCCTTTCCCAAACGCGGCACCCAAGGAAAACACTTGAAAACCACCCGAGTCGGTCATGAGCGGGCCGTCCCACCGCATAAACGCATGAAGGCCGCCTGCCTCTTTGATGATTTCGTGTCCTGGCTGGAGAAAGAGGTGGTAGGTATTGGCGAGAGCCATCTGATTCCCCACGTAGTTTTTGAGATCTTCTGGCGTGAGTGACTTTACCGTCGCCTTGGTGCCCACCGTCACAAAGGCTGGCGTCTTGATGACGCCATGGGGAGTAGTGAGCTCGCCGACTCGCCCAAGGGTGCCCGTAAGCTTCGCGATTTCTGTAAACGAAAGCGCGGACATTACTTTGTTATCTCGAGAAGGGTGATTGAGAACAGCAGTGTAGTGTTCGGCGGAATGACTCCAATGCCGCGATCACCGTACGCCATAGGCGGAGGAATAATGAGTATGCGCTCACCACCCTTCTTCATACCGAGAATCCCTGCATCCCACCCAGGGATCACGTTACCCTCGCCCACCTTAAAGGTAAAAGGTTGATTTCGTGCGAGCGAATTATCGAACTCTTTACCATCTTGCAGTGTACCTATGTAATGCACAGTTACCGTATCACCAACTGCGACAGCATCACCTTCCCCCATTTTGGTATCCTGAATAATAAGTTTAGTGAGCTCACCCGCTGCGTTTGTGGCACCGGCGAGTGCTGCCCGTGCAGAAGCAGCATCAGTATTGGCGTCTATCACCACCACATCTTTTGTAGAAGCGTTCTGCGCTGTGGCCACTTCAGCGGTCTTTGTGTGTGTAAATGGATTCCCGGTGACGGTAAAAAACATTACCGCAACCACTGCAATGGCGGCAAATAAACTAATGGATTCTGTGTCGGTAAGGGGTTTCATAGCTCGTTATATTAGGGATTCAAAATAAGCATAGGTGCTATCAGCGCAAGTTGCAAGCGTGCACCCTACTTGGCACCATGAGACACAAAGCCACGGACAATATCCGACCGAAGTGCCTTCTCTGAACGGTGCGCCAACTCATTGAGTATCTGTTTTGATACCGTTTCATCGAGTACATAGGGCACACTTCGCTCCGTAGCGACCGGTATGATTTCAAACTCCAGTTGGTGGTTGCGGATATACATCATGAGCGCGAGCCCCTTACTCACGGCATCGTCAAAGTATTGGTCGAAAACATAGTTGCCTAAAGAATAAAATACCGGCACACCTTCTATGCTCCCTATATCCTGTATGACGTGTGGATGATGTCCCACAATGGCATCTGCACCATACGACACCAATGCATGTGCAAGTGCTTCCTGCTTTGCACTATGATGTGGCTGATACTCTTCTCCCCAGTGTATATAAATAACTTGATATTCGCTTTGCGTACCAGCATCGGCAAGAATACGTTGCACATCATCCAAATACGGATTACCAAACACTGCTTCAATAGCAATAAGTGCCACACGACTTTCACCCACTGTTATATAGGTTGTCGATGACGCTGAAAGTGTGCGCGGTGTACCGAAGACAACAACACCTGCGCGCTCGAGCACCCCCTCTGCATAGTGCCGCGCAGTGACGCCAAAATCATCTGCATGATTGTTTGCAAGTGATACATGAGTGACGTGTGCACGCCGAAGCAAAGGCACGAGTGCAGCATCAACAGAAAATCGAAACGTGAAATCGGGCGAGCGCACATGGTGCTCCTGCATACTGGCTTCAAAATTGGCAACCACGAGTGTTGCCCGCTCGTGTAATGTCTGTACTTTATCAAAAAAGTGTTCACCTCCCACCTCACGCACGCGGTCTTCAACGGCACGCGCCAGCATAAGATCGCCTACGAAAAGTACCCCCGGCTCAGATTCACGAAAGTATGTACTCAAGAAACCTTCCTGGTAGCTGCCGTAGAAACGCAGCACACCTTGAGCGCCCGCAGCGCATAGTAGAAGTACGAGCAATACGGCTCGGGTAGTCACGTTCATGTGCGTTGATACTACGAAGTCTCTCACCGGAACGCAAGTGCTACGCCCGTACTTATATCCAAGGGGTAACTTCGCGATACGGACCGATCTTCATGGTGAAAAGGAGAAGCCACGCAACTACGAGTGCCAAGATGACGGAGAGGAGGATAATGATAGTCCAAATAGCCAACTCTTCACGGAGCGCAGTCTTCTGCGCGCGCTGCTTCTGTTCCGTGCGAATAAGTGAAGGATCAACGACGACATCAACACCGAGAAGGCGCGAGAGATGTTTTGAACCTATATTGATATCAGGCCTAAAGAGGGCTGCATCGTGCTTTGTGAGTGCGACAATACCAGAATCATCAACGTCTGCCCTGAGAATAAAAAGCGCTACTTTAATTTCGTCCTCGGTCCATTTCGCTTCATCGAGTACCTTACGTATGTCGTCATCAGAAGAATCGGCGCTAATGCCATTTACCTTGAGGAAGTTATTGATGAAGCCGCGGTCAGGCATATGCAAAAATTACTTTGAAATAATGTGTGATTCGTACACTTCGAGGAGGGCGATGAAGAAACTCATGATCACAGGACCGAGAATGAAACCGATAGGACCGAAGACCGACAGACCACCAAGCGCTGATACGAGTACCAAGAAAGAGTGCATTGTTGCCCCACGTGAGACAAGGTATGGGCCGAGAAAATTATCGACCAGACCCACAATAACCACACCCCATGCAGCCACGCCAGCAGCAGAGCCGTAGGATTCAGCAATAACGAGAAATGCAATAGTGGGAATAAATACCAACGAAGTACCAATCGCAGGCACGAGTGCTGCTATTGCAGCCACCATACCCCAGAGTATTGCCTGTGGTACACCAAAAATAGTGAAGCCAATCGCAGTAAGTACTCCTTGAATCAGCCCTACCGCGAGACTTCCCGCAAGCACCGAACGCACAGAGCGCGCCAGACGATCAAGAATCTTTGCGTCTTGCTTATCAGAAAGTGGCGATATGCGGATAATACTTTTCACCAAACGTTCACCGTCTTTAAAGAGATAGTAGAGGCCGATGAATGCAATAAGGAGCATCATGATGAGTGATGCAGTTGATGTGAAGATTGCTCCCATTGAACTTGCAAGCCATCCCGCGCCTTCCTTTGCGTACATGGTCACATCAATATTTGCGTTCGGCAGGAATCGCGAAATAATGTCTTGGGCCAAAGACAGAGTGGGTGCAATCGAGATAGACTTTCCTGCCGACACCGCTGCATAAAATGAGGCTGCTTCGAGGAAGATGAGATACCCCACAACACCGAGCGGTATAACCACCACCAAAAAGACGAAAATAGTCGATAAAAATGATGAAATACCTTTGCGCTTTCCTGTCAGTCTATAGATACGAAGGTATAGCGGGTAACACGCAGTGGCAATGATTGCGGAGAGCACCAGCGCGGGAAGGAATGGAAACAAGAGCAACCATACTAGATAGCCTACCGCCGCAAGAAGAGAAAAGAAGAACGCGTGTTCAATAAATTTTTCGTTCATAGTATAGATGTGATGCTCATATCATACCATCTCTCCGTTACACACCATCGGACTTTTTCACTTTTTGCATGTAGTAAGTACGCGTACGAAGTGACGTCGGTCGCATATCTTCTGCAGTGTAATGTTCATACCCTTCCCCGTACCCGCGTTCCTTCATAAACGATGTAGGTGCATTACGAACGAACAAGGGTATATCTAGGTTTCCGGTACGCACCACATCAGCTTCTGCAGCACGGAGTCCTGCGTATGCACGCCTGTCCTTTGGTGCTGTGGCGAGGTAGGTCACCCCATGTGCAAGGTTGATGGCACACTCTGGCATACCAATAATTTCACACGCACGAAATACCTCATTGGCCACCACCAATGCCGTTGACTGTGCCATACCAACGTCTTCACTTGCAAAGACCACCATACGACGCGCAATAAAAAGTGGATCTTCGCCGGAAGCGAGCATTCGTGCAAGATAGTAGAGTGCACTATCTGGCTGAGACGCGCGCATACTCTTAATAAACGCACTGATAGTATTGTAGTGTTCGTCGCCTTTCTTATCGTAACGGAGATGCTTCGACTGTATCGCTTCGGTCAGATGTGCGACGGTAACCGAGCCGTACAGTTCGTGCGTCTGCTCCAAAATTCCCAGCAATTTGCGTGCATCACCATCGGCCATGGCAACAAGCCATGAAATGGCATCTTCTGGCACCTCAAAACCCGTACGTAGTATGATGCTGCGTATATCCACCTCGCCAAGTGACTCCAAGATAAATACGCGACAACGCGAGAGCAAGGCCGCAATCACTTCAAATGAAGGATTTTCGGTGGTAGCGCCAATGAGGGTGAGTGCGCCACTCTCGACGTAGGGCAAGAGGAAATCTTGCTGTGCTTTATTGAAGCGATGAATCTCGTCTAAAAAAAGAATTTTTGGTTTGCCATCACTCGGTTTCTCGATGATGTCCCGCACCTCTGCTTTCCCCGCACTTACCGCTGAGAGTTCGAAATATGAAGCTCCCATGGCTTCTGCATACAGGCGGGCGAGTGTCGTTTTCCCTACGCCGGGCGGACCCCACAAAAGAAACGAAAAAAGTTTTTGCTGCTCCATAGCAACACGGAGCGGCTTGCCAAGACCAACGAGATGCTGCTGGCCCGCGAAATCGTCGAGCGCATGTGGGCGCAACCGTGTTGCGAGGGGTTCCATACCCTCATTGTACATGAGGATGCGCTACTCGTAGCGACCACGAAGCTTCATTGCTTCGTGGATACGGGAGACCGCGAGGCGGTAGGCGGCGTGGCGCTGGGAGATGCCTTCTCGGGTTGCAAGTGCCACCACCTCGCCATATGCGCGTGTCATCGTCTCTTTAAGTTTTCCCTTGACATCTTCTTCTGTCCAGTAGCATTGCGCACGATTTTGCACCCACTCAAAGTAGGAGACCGTCACCCCCCCAGCATTGGCGAGCACATCAGGAATGACGGTGGTCCCCTTTTCAAAAAGACGTGCATCAGCTTCTGGTGTGATAGGGTTATTGGCAAGTTCAAGCACAATATCTGCGCGGACACCTTCTACGTTGTCGGTGCGAATCTGGTTATCGAGCGCAGCTGGAATGAGGATGTCGCAGTCCAGAGTTACGATGGCATCCGCATCCTTTCCGTGTGCACCGGGGATCATATCAACCGCAGCAATCACCGAACCGAACTCTTCTTTGGCTTTGTCGATTATCGTGAGGTCAAGACCACTCTCATGCACAATAGTGCCGCGACTATCCGAAAGTGCAGTAATCTTGTAGCCCAGCAGAGCAAGAAGATGTGCGACCGTTGCACCCGCATTTCCGTACCCTTGTACTGCGACGCGCAGGTCGTGTGGGTTACGCTCTACACTCTGCACAAACGCATTGAGGACAAATACGCCGCCTTGAGCAGTTGCCTCTCCACGTCCCAAAGAGCCTC